>CAZQHT010000042.1:0-8114 GCA_964593635.1 uncultured Aquiluna sp. | reverse complement strand
GCTTCAGGTGCCAGTGTCCGCAAGGACGTGCGGGTTCAAGTCCCGCCTCGCGCACAGATTGGGGTTCAAACCATGACAGCTCTCACCGTTCTAACGCTCCTCGAAGTAATTGGAGTGGTGGCCTTTGCACTCTCCGGCATCATCGAGGCGGCCCGAAAGCACTTTGATTTGGTTGGCGTCGTCATGGTCGGCTTCATCGCTGCATTTGGTGGCGGAACCCTCAGAGATCTGCTTTTGGACCGCAGACCTTTCTTTTGGGTCGAGCAGGAGTTCTGGGTTTGGGCCCTGGTTGGCGTGGGATTCGCGCTGCCATTTTTCTTCAAGGCTCGTCACATCGAATTTACTGAGAAGGCAATGCTGGTTCCAGATGCCATCGGGTTAGGAGCCTTTGCCGCCGGTGGCACTCACCTTGCTCTGATGTCGGGAGCTTCACCGCTGATTGCTGTTGTGATGGGAGTAATCACTGCAACCGTCGGAGGAGTGCTGCGCGACGTTTTGGTGAATGAGGTGCCGCGGGCCTTTCACGATCACCAGCCCTATGCAGTCCTAGCCTTTGCAGGCGGCTGGCTTGTGGTGTTGCTGAGCTATCTAGATGTTCCAGAGAACCTGGATGTGCTGATTGGCGCGGTGGCAATCATTGGTTTGCGACTAGCCGCAATCAAGTTTGGTTGGGAACTGAAGCGCTGGAGATTCCTCTAACCAACATCCTGCAGGCGCTTGCCTCTGGTGTGGTGAGGGGAGCACTCAAGATTTTTCGGGTTCGAATTGCAGTCCTCGCAAAGTAGCAACAGGTCCCGGCAACCATCGCTTGAGCAGTTTCTAAACTTCGAGGTTGGCTCGCTGCAAACCTCACACTGCCCGATGGTTTTGGCTTCATCGGAAAAGTCCATGTTCATGCGGCCGTCAAAGACATAGAGCGAACCCTCCCAAAGGCCCTTGTCCCTGAAGCGCTCGCCGTAGCGGACGATGCCACCCTCGATCTGGTAAACCTCTTTGAACCCACGGTTGATCATTACGGCCGAAAGGATTTCGCAGCGAATACCACCGGTGCAGTAGGTGACGATTGGCTTTTCCTTGAGGTGGTCGTATTTGCCACTCTCCAGTTCCGCGATGAAATCGTGGGTGGTTTGCACGTCAGGAACTACGGCATTTTTGAACTTGCCGATCTTCGCCTCGAAGGCGTTACGACCATCGAAGAAGGTGACTTCGTCACCACGCTCTTCAACCAGCTTGTTGACCTCGGCTGGCTTGAGGTGCTTGCCACCGTTTTGCACTCCAGACTTTGCAACCTTGATTTCGTCAGGTGTCGTAAAGGCAACCAGTTCTTTTCTGACTCGAACGCTTAGCTTTGGAAAATCGTTTCCTGTGCCGGCCGACCACTTGAAGTCGGTCTTTCCAAAACCCGGATATTCCTTAGTCTCTCGGCAGTAACGCTTGAGATCTTCCATGTCGCCACCCAGGGTGCCGTTGATGCCGTGCTCAGAGATCAGGATGCGGCCCTTGAGGTTTAGGGACTGGCAAAGCGTCCTTTGCCAAAGCATCAGCGCCTTCGGGTCGGCAACCGGTGCAAAGGCGTAATAGAGGATGATCTTATTCAGAGCCATAACCTCAAGTTTAGCCAGGCAGAGCAGGCATAGACTAGGGGGCATGTCAATGAAGCCAGGCCTAGACCTATCTGCAATTAAGTCCGAAGTTAAGCCCCAGGATGACCTGTTCCGCCATGTCAATGGCAAGTGGCTCGACGAAACCGAAATCCCAGCCGACCAAGCGCTGTACGGCTCCTTCCACATGCTCAGAGATGACTCCGAGCTCGCAGTGAAGGCACTCATCGAAGAAGCTGCCAAGGACTCCAAGCCAGGAACCGCAAAGCAAATCGGTGACCTCTATGCCAGCTTCATGGATGAGGACAAGATCGAGAAGCTGGGCGCTGCACCGATCCAAGCTGGCCTTGAGCGAATCGCTGCAATCGATGGCATGAAGGATCTGTTCCACATGCTCGGTGCTTTTGAGCGCGCAGGGGTCTCTGGACTCTGGGGAAGCTATGTCGACAACGACGCTGGAAACCCGGAGCGCTACCTAGTTCACATGTATCAGGGTGGCATCGGCCTTCCTGACAAGGAGTACTACACCGACGAGAAGTACCAGGAAATTCGCGATGAGTATGTCCCTCACATCTCCCGCATGCTCATGCTTGCGGGTTGGGAAGCCAGCGAGGCAATCTCAAGCGCCAAGCGCATCTATGAGTTCGAGGCCAAGCTTGCAAGCAAGCACTGGGGCCGAGTCGAATCCCGTGATGCTGAAAAGACCTACAACCTAAAGAGCTTTGATCAGCTCAAGCAGTTGAACAAGCGAATCCACTGGGACTCATACCTTGAGGGTGCAACCCTGAAGAGTTCATTACTCGAGTGGAATGTAGTGATGATGCCTTCATACTTTGAAGCATTAGATGAGCTACTGGTCGATGACAACCTCGACACCATCAAGCTTTGGCTGAGCTGGGTCTTGACTCGCTCCTACGCACCGTATCTATCGAGTGCTTTTGTTGACGAACGATTCTCCTTCTATGGCTTGAAGCTAACCGGTCAGCCAGAGAACCGCCCGCGCTGGAAGCGCGGCGTTGGCCTGGTTGAGGGCAGCCTCGGAGAGGCCATTGGTCAGCTTTATGTTGCAAAGCACTTCCCTCCAGCCGCCAAGGCTCAGATGGATGAGCTAGTCAGATACCTAATCAAGGCCTACGAGCAGAGCATCAAGGACCTTGACTGGATGAGCGATGAGACCAAGCTCAAGGCACTTGAGAAGCTTTCTAAGTTCAACCCGAAGATCGGTTACCCATCGAAGTGGAAGGACTATTCCTCCATCGAGATCGATCGTGATGATCTGATCACCAATGTTGCAAACGTCTCGAGCTGGGAGTTCGACTACCACGCCAATAAGATCGGTTCACCTATCGATCGTGAAGAGTGGCACATGACCCCTCAGACCGTGAACGCTTACTACAACCCAGGCCTAAACGAGATCGTGTTTCCGGCAGCAATTCTGCAGCCACCGTTCTTCTCACCAGAGGCAGATGCAGCCATGAACTTTGGTGGCATCGGTGCAGTTATCGGTCACGAGATCGGCCACGGCTTTGACGACCAGGGTTCGAAGTATGACGGCGACGGCAAGCTCCAGTCCTGGTGGACCGAAGAAGACCGCAAGGCCTTCGAGGTTCGCACCGGTTCACTTATCGCCCAGTATTCAGAGCTTTCTCCAAGTCAGCTGGACGACAAGTACAAGGTCAACGGTGAGCTCACCATCGGCGAGAACATCGGAGACCTCGGTGGATTGAGCATTGCTTGGAAGGCATACATGTTGTTCCTGGATGGCAAGGAAGCGCCAGTCATCGGTGGCTACACCGCCGCCCAGCGCTTCTTGATCTCTTGGGCACAGTGTTGGAGAGGAATCAGCCGTGATGAGATTGCGATTCAGCGTCTTGCCACCGACCCTCACTCACCCGCCGAATTCCGTTGCAACCAGGTGGTCAAGAACATCGATGTTTACTACGAGGCCTTTGGTGTTACCGAGTCTGACGAGATGTACCTAGCGCCTGACAAGCGCGTTGTGATCTGGTGAAACTCTGGTTCCGAATCCTCTATGTGATTCTGAGCTATCGCCGCAGGTCAAAGCTCAGAATCGATGAGGTCTCAAAGATCACGCTTCGAGTTTGGCCAAATGACCTGGACATCTATCGTCACGTGAACAACGGTGTCTTTTTGACATTGATGGACCTAGGCCGTTTTGACCAGGGGCTGAGAACCGGACACTGGCAAAAGTGGAACAAGCTTGGCTGGTATCCAATCGTTGTGAACTCAACGATCAGCTATCGGAAGTCTTTGGAGCCCTGGCAAAAGTTCGACATCGAAACCAAGGTGATTGGTTGGGATGACATCGCCTACTACGTAGAGCAGCGCTTTGTTCGCAATGGCGAAATCTATGCCAAGGCAATCATGCGTGGACGTTTTCTAAAGCGCAGCTGGGGCATCCTGACCCCTACCGAGGTAATGGATGGGTCAGGTGGCTGGCCGGGTGAAGCTCCAGTGTTACCCGAGTGGGTCAAGCGTTGGGCAAATGATGTTCAGCTTCCAAAGGGCAAGGAACCTGCCCCAAGCGATTGGGACTAGCCCTTAGCTCCTGGCCAACGGCAGGAAGCTATAGCTTCCTCGATCGAGTTGAGCAGTAGGTCATGAGTCTCTGGGTGCTTCTCCATGTATTTCACTGTGTAGGAGCAGACCGGAACTACCTTCTCTTTTCCACGAGCTCTGATGTCAGCCAGAGACTCCCTAAGCAAAATTGCAGCCAGGTTCTTGCCCTGGTGAATCGGATCTACTTCGGTGTGGACGAGGTGAATCTCCCCCGGACGAAGGCTGTAGTCCATAAGGCCGACCCTGTCGCCCTCAAGGTAAATCTCGTAGCGCTTGTTTGCCTCATCGTGGATAACGTTTGGATTCATGCTGTTAACCTTCTACCGTGCCAGTCAATCGAGTGCTCTTTGGAGATAATCTCCCGCTTCTCAAATCTATGCCATCTGAGAGCTATCAGCTGATCTACATTGACCCGCCTTTCAACACCGGTCGCGAGCAGTCTCGCCAGACCAGGACATCAAAGCAAAGTGCCTCCGGCAGTCTTGGGTTTCAGGGCAAGAGGTATGAGCAGATAGTGGACCAAGTTCTCTCCTACGACGACAGCTTTGCCGACTACTGGCAGTTCTTGGAGCCTCGACTAATCGAGGCATGGAGATTGCTCCAGCAAGACGGAACGCTTTATCTGCATCTGGACTATCGAGAGTCTCACTACGCGAAGGTATTTCTTGATGCGCTATTCGGAAGGGAATGCTTTCTGAATGAAATCATCTGGGCTTACGACTATGGAGCCAGGTCAAAGTCGCGCTGGCCAGCAAAGCACGACAACATCTTGGTTTATGTGAAAGACCCGAAGGCCTATCACTTTGACTCCAAGCAGGTTGATCGAGAGCCATACATGGCACCAGGGCTGGTTACCAAGGAGAAGGCCGAGCTAGGAAAACTACCAACCGATGTTTGGTGGCACACAATCGTTTCCCCAACCGGCAAAGAAAAGACTGGCTACCCGACTCAAAAACCCGAGGGTATCCTTCGAAGAATCATCACCGCAAGTTCTGAGCCAGGAGCCAATGTGTTGGACTTCTTTGCAGGCTCAGGAACAACTGGTGCGGTCGCTCACAAGCTGGGCCGATCCTTCACGCTGATTGATGCAAACCCAGAATCGATAGCAACAATCGAAAAGCGCTTCACAGCTCTTGGC
The DNA here is from genome assembly GCA_964593635.1 of uncultured Aquiluna sp. Taxonomy (GTDB): domain Bacteria; phylum Actinomycetota; class Actinomycetes; order Actinomycetales; family Microbacteriaceae; genus Aquiluna. Next base: position 2,795 of record CAZQHT010000042.1, on the reverse strand, counting down.
GTTGAATACGAGACGGCTTAGAACTCAACCAAACTATCCATGCCGTAAGCAGAATGTAAATGGCTCCAGCCGCCATCGCCATTCCGAAGTTCTCAGACCCAGGTCTTGAAGCAAGTCTGAACATAACTATCGGCAGTGTCTCTTCAGAACCGAAAGCCAAAAAGCTTGCAGCTCCAAATTCGCCAATCGAGGACATGCCCACGAATGCAACTGCGGTCGTTATTGGCTTTCTCAAAAGCGGAAGCTCAACTCGAGTCAGGGTTCTCAAGAAGCCGGCCCCATCAATCTTTGCCGCGTCCAATATCTCTGAGTCAAAGGATCGTCTTGCGGGTCTAAGGATTTGATAAGCGAGTGGAATTGCAACCAGGGACTGCACCACTGGAACCAGCAACCACGACGAAGACAGTTCCCTCGGAAGGTAACCGGAGAGCACGAGAGCACCCAGTCCAATGACAACGGAAGATACCCCGATGGGCAACAGCACCAGTAGCGACTGCTTAGGTCTTCCTGCCAGCAGGTAACCCAAGGTCAATGCAATCAGCAAAACCACAACCATGTTCCGACCACTGTTGAGGGCTGCCTCCAGCACGGAGACGTTCAAGAGAGACCTGGTTCCTTGCGACCCAAGGTTTGAGAAGTTCGACAGCAGTTTTGGCCCATCGAATGCACGAATCAAAATTTGCAGGAACACACACAAGACAAGTGCTGTGTAGAGATAGCCAATCAAAGAAGAAACCATGGAGGGGCGGAGCGAAGTCTTTCCCAACTGATCGAGCTGAAAACCCAACCCCGAGAATCTCCTCGCGACACCAAAGAGTGCAATGGTCAGGATTGTCTGAAGCACTGCCAACACAGCTGCCTGATTTAGGTCTAGTCGATAGAGCGCCGCCTGGGCAATCTCAGTCTCCAGAGTTCTTACTCTTCCACCAGCCACGAGAAGAACCAGCCCAAAACTTGTTGCCGAGTAAAGAGCCACCAGAAGCGCAGCACCAACGATTGCCGGAACTTGCTGCGGTAGTTGAATCTCTCTGCGGACCAACCAGTCCGAAGCACCCTCCAATCTCGCAGCTTCGACCTGTTCCGATGGAAGTGCAGAACCTGCAACCACTCGACCTACAAAGCCAATGTTCATAAATGCATGTGCAGCGACGATAAGCAGTATTCCAATTCTGGAATTTAGCTCCAGCATGGATGTGAGCGGAAGTGCAGCAATTCCGATCAGCAGAGGCGGCAGCAGAAATGGAACAACCGTCAGTGCTCCGACAAGTCTCTGAGACCTGGGCTTCAAAGACGCGAGCCATGAGCCAAAAGGGATTCCAAAAATCACACTCAAGGCTGCGCTCACAACCGCAATGAATGCGGTCGTGAGCGCCAGCTCGAGGTTAGTTGTCAAAAACGTCTGACCAGTCCTTCAGCCACTGCTCACGATTGGCTTCGAAATCAAGGTCATCGCCAAGAGTGCTTCTGGCAGGTTGGGCAACCTTGGCCCACTCAGCTGGAAGTGCAACATCCCGGATTGGGTAGACGTACATGCTCATAGGTAGTCCCGACTGGAAGTCATCGGTTAGGAAGAACTCGATTAGAGCCTTGGCTCCAGCCTGATTCTTGGACCCCTCGATCACACCTGCATACTCAGTCTGACGGAAGCACTCATCCAGAAGAGCTGCCGAACCAGCACTGCCGTCCTCCTTGATTTCTGCTGCCGGGGAGGATGCGTAGCTGAGCACAATTGGCCTTGATCCCTCATAACGAGTGAACTCGGTGAAGTAGGCATCATTCCAGCCAGCCACCACCTTCACACCGTTGTCGCGGAGTGAGCGCCAGTAGGCAAACACCTCGGCACTTGATTCAAAGCCAGCGTGAGTGGTTGCTAGGAATGCCAAGCCTGGGGAAGAAAGTCTTGGGTTGCTAATGACTACGAGATCCTTGAACCTCGGGTCGCCTAGCTCTCCCCAAGAGGTTGGTGGAGTGATTCCGCTTTGCTTGAACCAATCGATGTCGTAGTTGAAGCAGACATCTCCATAGCTAATTGCAGTGGGGTCCTTGGTAACCGAGTTCGAAGTCGCAACACTCAGGAAGGTGTTGTCGATCCCAAAGAAGGCATCCGCTACCGGAGCGTTCTTGGTTAGAACCAGTTGGTTTGTGAGTGCTCCAGTGTCGCCCATCTTGATTAGCTCGAGCTCATAGCCGGTTTCCGACTCGAACTGTGCAATCTGCTCGTCCGAGATAAAGAAAGAATCGTGGGTAGCCAAGCGAACCACGGTTTCTTGTGTTGGTGCGCAACCGGTCAATGCCAGTGCTGCGATTATTGCGAGTGCTGCTCTTTTCATTACGTGCCCTTCCAGATTAGATAGGCACGGGATGGAGTTGTCTCCCTTGCGCTGGCATTACCCAGATCAGGTTTGACGGTCGAAGACTTGCAGTCTTCCTCTCAGTCCGGTTTACCGAACTCCCGTGTTACAAAAAGTATAAGTCGGACTAGAGGTTTGCTGCTTCAGCATTCTCTTGGGACGCACTCTTTGTTCGTAGCGGAACTTCTTTGATGAACCAGCTGAAGACGAATGCGATAAACACAATTACCCCGGCAATGAGGAAGACAGTTAGGGACGACTCCACAAATCCAATTCTGAAAGGAGCAGTTAGGCGCTCATCTGCTCCGATTAGGAATGAGCTGTCTACAGAAATCGCATCTGCTGCTTGACCAGAGTCAATAAGTTCGAGGATGGAGGCGTTGCTGGCCTCGCCGACTACGTTCGGGTCTGCCAGTGCACCGTCAAGTCCGTTTTTGACCTCAG
>CAZQHT010000041.1:0-8147 GCA_964593635.1 uncultured Aquiluna sp. | reverse complement strand
GCTCTTTAGCCAGCTGTAGAGCGCCAGCGTGCTCGCACAATCATCTTGGTTGTATTCGATCACCTGGCGCTTTAGCTTTAATGCCTCTTCATAGTCATCGGTAAGTAGCTCAAGGTACTGGTCGTAGTACTCCATGGAACCCATGGCTTCCTTCACATCGGAGGAGCGCCCATAGGAGTAGTACTTCTCTAGCTTTTTGATGCTGTAGCTCTCCTGCGAAATCAGCATTGCTGCCTTCACGACCTTGTAGAGGTCGATGAATACACCGGAGTCAATCAGCTTCGCCACCTCGGCCTGGTAGCTACCAAAGCGCTCGGCCATTCGCTTTAGAGCAGCCTGCTCGTAGTTCGCGTAGTGGTAAATCTTGCAGCCCGGATACTCCCTTTGGCGACGAAGGATTTCGCCCATGAAATTCTCAAAGGCCACCTTCTCGGTTTCGCGATCGTCCGCCCACTCGAAGTGGAATTCTTCGCCTCTTTCCACCGAGGTGTAGCCAAATAGATACTCCAGCCCACCTGGCTCTTCAAAGAAGGTAAAGCCCTCCAGGTCAAAGAAGATATCCCCCGGATTTAGGTCCGGCAGTTTGACCAGCTCGTCACGGTTTATGACTTCAATGATGTTTTCGCCGGTGTCATAGGTGTGCTGCTGCAGCCGGGCTTGGGTTGCGAGTTTTGCCGCAGCCTCTGGGCTGAGCTTGTCGGTTTCACCGCTAAAGCCTGCAAGCTGCGCAACTGTCTTTACTCCTGCGCGCTGAAGCGATTCGATCTGATTTCGGGTAATCCCCGCTACTAACTGCAGGTGGTTTTGAGATCTGCGCTGGTCCTCGCAGAGCGCTGGGTACTCGCAGATGTCGCAGTAGCTTGATGCATCACAGATTAGCGATCCAACATCCTCAAGTCGCTGCACGTCCTCATCCAAAAACTCATTGATTTGGTGAATCAGATTTCCGCGGGCAATGCTCATTTGAGTGATCAATACCTCGGAGGAGAAACCAATCAGTTCCCTAGAGCCAAGTATTAGGCCGCTGTCGGAGTGTGACTCAAGGCCCAGGGTTCGAAGCACATCGGCGTAGAGGCCTACTTGATTTTGATACTCGGGCTTTGGGCTGGCAGAGAGCTTGGCGTCCCAGGCGCTGTAGCGCTCCGGATCCCCATCCACTTGAATCGCGGTCAGGCCCTCGGAGCCAAAGTGCAGTTGGTAGTCGCCTCGGACCAAGAAGTCCGGCCTTCCAGAAAAGGGAAGGTCACCGGAACCGCCGTAGAGGCTGCCCTGGTAAATCACGGGAACCCCGGATGCCATAAGTTCGATTGTGGTCTCGGGGGAGTTGGTTGCCGGAGCTTGAATCTTGTCCCCGAGATTGAAAAGCAACTCCTGCTCGAGCTCTGTTTCATACCTGATGCCATAGCGGATGGCTAGGTTGTTGGGTGCGACATAGAACTGATCGACCAGCTCTTTCACCCCCGCCACGTTTTGCTCTCGCGCGACCGAGAGCCTCACGCAGTGCGAACACTGCGAACGCATTAGGTCTCGTGAATCAAAGCTAAGAAGCTGTCCCCGTTTTCTCATAGCTTTAGTTTGAACCTGCCCTGGGACATTTTGGGATAACAAATTGGGTATTTAGAGATTCGGCAATCCGCTCTAAACTCTCCAAGTAGTAAACAGGGGAAAATACTTTGCCAAAGCCAGACTTCAAAGCACTGCGTCACGTGCTCATCGTTGAGAACGAGCCACTCATGCGTGACCTGCTGGCAAAGTCTGTTGAGAGCGCTGGCTTTATTGTTACCACGGCAGCAAATGCCTCCGACGCGGTGCGAGCCATTCGAGTTCAAGACCCGGATGCCATGGTGGTTGACATTGAGCTTGGCCCAGGACCAAATGGCTTCGATTTGGCTGAGGCGGTAGTAAAAACTTCCAAGCAAATCGGCATCGTTTTCCTAACTAACCTTCCTGACCCTCGCTTCGGCGGTAAGGAATCCACCGAGGTGAAGAAGAACCAGGCTTATTTGCGTAAGACCGCAATCAACACCGGCCAGGAGCTAGTTGATGCAATCGAAGCAGTGCTTAGAGACCGCGTGACCAAGGAGTACCGTCACGACCTCGCCTCTAACCGCCCACTTTCAAACCTTTCACAACGCCAGATACAAACCCTGCAGCTGGTAGCGGATGGAAAGACCAATGCCCAGATTGCTCACTTGCGCGGCACCACAGTGCGCGCGGTTGAGGGCATGCTTACTCGAATCTTTGAGGTGCTAGATATCGACCCGAAGGGCACTAACCCAAGGGTGGAGGCAACCTCTCGTTACCACCAGCTCAAGAGCCAGGTGGAGACGGTTGCCTAAAGGCACTGGTCTTGGTGCCTATCACTACATCGGGCGCTCGGATTCGCTGAACTGGCGCACCCACATCTTCTTTGCCATTCCCGCCACCCTCACCGGAATCCTCTTCGACTACCCAAGACTTGGTGGCGGACCATTAGGCGGCTGGACCTTGTTGGTGCTGGCGGCAATTCTTGCCCCAATCCTGGTTATTGAACTGCTCTCTCAGGTTTTGGGAAAGTCAAGTTGGCAAACACCAAGGCCAATGGTTGTGATTCTAATTTTGATTTGCGCCGGGCTCGCCAGGGGCGCAACGTTCTTCCTACTGGGTGGAGCTTTTGGTCTCGTCCCAGCTGAGGACCTCACCTTCCGTTTGGTTGGCGGGCCGCTTTATGTTGGTGCCATCTACATGGTTGGCAACTACATTGTGCTCGCATCGATAGATCACCGACGAATCTCCAACACGCTGCAGGAAGAACGCACAAACCTAAAGCTTTCAAAGCAGAGCTTTGAAGCGCAGCTTTCAAGTCTGAGGCTGGCTCAAATGTCTCGAGTCCGTGAACTGTTGGCCCCAGCCATCTGGGAGCTGGGAAAGCTTCTCAAAGACGCTTCCCTTTCCAAGGACGCCTCGCGAGCCATAGGGGCATTGCGTCAACTAAACGATGAGGTGGTGAGACCTCTCTCTCACTCCATGATTCAAACGTTTGAGCTGCCGGCGCTGACCAAGGGTTTCAGCCAACGCTCACGACTGGGCCAATTTGTTTTGCCTGCAAGAGTCAGCATTGGTTCAATCCTGCCGATAACTGCCTTTGCACCATTTGTCGCGGTAATCAGCTATTCGGCAACCTCGGCTCTGCTTAGACCACTAGACGCATTGCTTGCGAGTGCGGTGGTAACCGCCATCCTCACGATGGAGCTTGTTGTCATCAAGCGTGTGTTCGGTAGAGCCACCTTGCCTCTCTATGCAGCGATCTTGTTTTCTCTAGGTGTGGGCTCACTGCTTGGGGCTACGGCGTGGGCAATCGTCACCTTCGAGCTCCTTTCGCTCCCCGCCACAATTGCACTCCAGTCATTTGTGTTCTTCATCATGACGATGATCGTGTTTTTGATGCTGGGCGTTGTGCAGATGCAGCGCAACCAGGCGACAGAAGACTTAGAGGCAGCCGTTGAGGATCTGCGACTGTTGACATCGCAATTGCGTCAGCAGGTGTGGCTGAGCCAGAAGACCCTTGCCACCGAACTTCACGGATCGGTTCAAGCAGCACTCAATGCTTCGGCGATGAGACTTGCGCAAACTGAAAACCCAACTCCCGAGGACCTAGATCGAGTCAGGCTGGACCTTGACAAGGCAATGCAACGACTTGGTGTTGATGATTACCTAAATGGCCAAACTATCGAAGAACTACTCGAGCAGATTTGTGATCTTTGGGAGGGCTCCTGCGAGATCAACTACCGAGTTGGTCCACAGGCTTCATCGGCGCTCGCCAATGACTCAGCTGCCGCCTTCTGCACGCTGGAGGTAATCAGGGAAGCGGTAAACAACGCAATCAAACATGGAGAGGCCAAGCAGGTCGATATTTCAGCCGAACTTGATGGCGAGGTGATTGAACTCACTGTCACCAACGACGGCAGCAATACCCAGCTCAGCGGTCCTGGATTGGGAAGCTCGCTCTACCAAGAGCTGGCCCTTGACTACAAACTTTCTTTAGGCAGCCCAACAACGCTTTGGGCAAAAATCCCACTTAGCCCAAGCGGGCAATAACCTCAGCTTTGGTTGGTGGCTCACAGCCCTGACGCTCACAAACCATTCCGGCAGCAACCGCAGCAAAGTTGGCAGCTGAAACCAACTGCGAGTCAGTGACACTTGCAAACCCAGCACCCAAAGCTCCAACATCATTTAGCTCACCCAAGAAGTTAGCCATGAAGGTGTCGCCGGCTCCAACGGTGTCAACCAGTTGAATCTTTGGAGCTGCCACATCAACCCGAGACCCACCCCTATACAGGCTCGCACCTGAACCACCGCGGGTGATTACAGCCAACTTGCCACCCTCGCTCCAGGAGTGAGCAATCGAATCAATGTCACTACCCTCATCAAGGCCGTAGAGCCACTCAAGGTCAGCGTCCGAGGCCTTGATGATGTCGGAGAAGGCGTTGATCCGGGTGACTCGAGCAAGCTCTCGCTCGCGAGAAAAACCAATTGAAGGGCGAATGTTCAGATCGTGCGAGCGGGTCAAACCCGATAGGCCACTGAGCCAGTTCTCGACAACGAGATTCCCAGGCTCAACCGCCATGGTGAGGCAGCCGTATTGGATGCAGACTGCACCTAGTGAAGAAATAGTTTCTGCGGTTGGAAACTCACCTGGCTCCCAAGCCCAGTCGGCAGTGCCCTTTAGGTAGAAGCTATAGGAGGCAGAGCCTGACTCAGCGATGGTTGCAACCGCCAGGGTGCTTTGCTCAGAGGCAGTGATGGAGTGCTCCAAGTTCACGCCGTTTGAGGCAAGTCGCTCTCTGATCTGCTGGCCAAAACCATCGGTTGAGATTCGACCCAGAAAGGCCTGGGGCTCACCGCGTCGAGCCAAAGCCAAAGCCACGTTGGCGTTAGCGCCACCTACAACGGAGTTGTACTGGCTAGAGCCAGCCTTACCAATAAGGTCGATTAGGGCTTCACCAATTACCAAGATCATGGGGAAAGTCTAGGCTGAGACTATGAGCAATCAAAAGGCAACGAAACAGGCACTTCTTCTTCCCCTCTTCGGATTGACTCTTGGATGGCTCAGCTTCATGGTCGCCATCTGGTCAGACCTCTATGTCCCGCAGCCAAGCTATGGCGAGAATGGGCAGTTGCTCACTGAGCCACAGGTTCAACTCTCGACCTACATCTTTCTGATTGGCATCACACTCTTCGGCCTTCTTGCGCTGCTTGGGCAGCGCAAGGTCTTGGCAATTAGAACCAGCAACGACTCCCCTCTTGCCAAGTCTGTTCATCGCGCAACCAATTTGGCGGTAATCCTTTCGCTAGTTGCCGGAGCGGTCTACGCGATCGGCAACTTCCTTGGAGCCTTCAACACCTACGACCCAAGAGATGCCAGCCCACTGGTTCGAATCTTCGGTGTTTATGTGCCAATAGTTTTGGCAACCATCCTGGTTGTTTTTGTGATCCTGTTCGCCTTCGTGTTCCGCAAGGATGCCCCAGATTTGGCCAGCACTGAGAACAACGAAGAGCGCAAGCAATTGCAGAGATATGTGGGCCTTGCCTACGCCTCGCCAATCATTGGAACTGCAATTGCTGTGATCTTGGGGCTCGTGGTCTTTGATGTGACCAGGACCGACCTAAACGTTTGGATCTGGGTTGTAATCCAGGCCATCATCGCAACCTCAATTCTGGTTGGCACTCGATTTGCCGCCAAGGTAAGGCTTTCGAAGCCACTGCCTCCAAAACAGCGCCAGACTGGATTGGCAGCCGTGAACCTGAACCTGGTTCTGGCAATTGTGTTTGGCGTGACGGTTGTGACCATGTCCTTTAGTTTCGGAGCTAGTGCTTTTGATGAACTCAGAACCTGGCCGGCCTACAAAGAGGGTGTTCAGCCTCAACCAACCATTGACTTGCCAGATCTCACCTGGTGGTTCTCCAAGATGCTGCCAGCCATGGTGTTGCTAGCACTGGCTGAGTTTGGCATCTATCGCTCAATCGTCGTCCGCCACAGCGAGCCAGAAGTTGCTTAGCTTCTACAAGGGCCTGCTGTTTGATAACGACGGAGTCCTAGTTGATTCCATGCAGGGAGCAATCGCTGCATGGAAGCAGTGGGGAGAGAAGTACTCCCCAGGTTTCGAGCTAATCAAAGACCACCACGGCAAAAGAGCCCAGGACCTAGTTCTGCAAATGGTCGGGGAGGAAATGTTTGAAGAAGCAAACAACTTCATCAACCAGCTTGAGCAAGACCTAGCTCACCTAACCGTCCCACTAACTGGAGCCATTGACCTCACCCACGGCCTGACCCCAGGAACCTGGACGGTAGTGACAAGCGCAAACCCATTCCTTGCAAAGGCAAGGCTTGAGGCAGCAGGCATCCCAGTGCCAAAAGAAATAGTCACCGCCTACGACGTTTCAAAAGGCAAGCCAGATCCTGAGCCCTACCTAAAGGGTGCAGAGAATTTGGGCTTCGCAATCGAAGATTGCGTGGTCTTTGAAGATGCAGCCGCCGGCATCCAAGCAGGCCTGGAGGCAGGCGCAGGTCTTTTGGTTGGTGTCACTGAGCACGCTCTAGACACAAAGGCAGACATCGTGGTTCGCTCGCTAGCGGGAATTACTTTCCGCGATGGAGAATTGTTCATCCCAGACAGTTTGAGATTGAGGTAATCATGGCTGAAATTGAGTTCTACGGCGCCGACTGGTGCGGAGACTGCAGAAGGTCAAAGTCGCTACTAAACACCTTGGGTGTTGAGTACGAGATGTTCGATGTTGCAGAGTCCAAGGAACACACCGACCGCGCTCACGAGATCTCTGGAAGAACCAACATTCCAGTGATCAAGTTCGCCGATGGAGCGTTCCTGGTTGAGCCTTCAGATGCCATCCTGCATGCCGAACTAAAAGTGCGCGGAATAATCCAGTAGCCAGTTAGTTCTATCTTTTTTCGAGGGTTACCCCTAGGCTTTTTCTTGTAGTGCTAGAGGAACCCTTCCTTAGGCACGTTTCTAAGGAATCCTCAAATATGCCAAATTCAACACCCTCTACTCGCGCGCCCAGGGCAGATAAGCCCCGCGCGAAGCGTGCGGTTGCTCCCAAATGGGATGCTCCAAAACGCGATTCAGCAGCTCCAACTGGCGCTCCAAAGCGCGAGCGCAAGGGCTACGCATCAAACCGCAGTGACTATGTTCCACGCGAATCAAGCGATGCAGCACCACGTTCAAGAACCGCTCGTCCGGAGCGCGACTTCACCCCACGCGACAAGGCCTCAAGACCTACCCGCGACTTCTCATCACGCGATGGGGCATCGCGTGACTACTCACCTCGCGACAAGGGACCAAGATCTGGTTCAGACAGATCTGGTTCAGACCGTGACTTCGCTCCGCGTGAGCGCAGCCAGCGCCCTGACCGCGTAGCTCGTGAGAACGACCGCAACCAGAGCTTTGATTCAGCCCGTGCCAAGACTGGTAAGACTTTCCAGGGAGACAAGAAGTTAGCCAAGCTAGAGACTCAGCAAAACGTTGAGACCTTCGCAACCTTCCAGGAGATGAGCCTTCCTGAGCGCCTAGTTGAAGAGCTAGCGAAGATGGGTGCAGCAACTCCGTTCCCGATCCAGTCAGCCACCATCCCAGCCGCAATGGCAGGTCACCACGTTCTAGGACGCGGAAAGACCGGATCCGGCAAGACCATGGCTTTCGGTGTCCCACTGGTTGCCTTCTTGGCAGCTGCTGGAAACCAGCCTCGCAAGGCCTTCAAGCCAAAGGCGCTCGTGCTAGCTCCTACCCGCGAGCTGGCTGACCAGATTGACCGCACCCTTTCCCAGCTCGCTAAGAGCGTTGGATTCTTCACCACCGTAATCTACGGTGGTGTTCCTCAGTACCGCCAGGAGCAGTCGCTCAAGCGCGGCACCGACATCGTTATTGCAACCCCTGGCCGTCTAGAAGACCTAATGGCTCAGGGCCTAGTTGATCTCTCCGAGTGCGAGCGCGTAGTGCTCGACGAGGCAGACCACATGTGTGAACTTGGCTTTGTTGAGCCGGTAAACCGCATCCTGGAGGCAGCTGGCGACAGCCAGAAGCTACTGTTCTCAGCCACCTTGGACACCGAGGTTGCAGCACTAGTCAAGAAGTTCATGCCTAGCCCGTTTG
>CAZQHT010000040.1:0-8508 GCA_964593635.1 uncultured Aquiluna sp. | reverse complement strand
CATAGATGGCCAAGGACAAGGACATCCGTCCAATCATCAAGTTGAAGTCAACTGCAGGCACCGGTTACACCTACGTAACCAAGAAGAACCGCCGCAACGACCCAGACCGCATCGTTTTGAAGAAGTACGACCCAGTAGTGCGTCAGCACGTTGAATTCCGCGAGGAGCGCTAGAGATGGCAAAGAAAAGCAAGATTGCTCGTAACGAGCAGCGCAAGGTTGTTGTTGAGCGCTACGCAGCTCAGCGTCTAGCTCTGAAGAAGGCTCTAGTAGACCCAACCTCAACCGCTGAGCAGCGCGAAGAGGCCCGCCTAGGTCTTCAGAAGCTTCCTCGCAACGCATCTCCAGTGCGCGTTCGCAGCCGTGACCTAATCGATGGCCGCCCACGTGGTGTGCTTTCCAAGTTCGGCATCAGCCGTGTGCGTTTCCGCAAGATGGCTCACGCTGGCGAGCTACCTGGTATCACCAAGTCAAGCTGGTAATTAGTTTCTAATCTGATCCCGTCTCAAAAGGCCCAGTTGCCTTTTTGAGGCGGGATTAGTTTTTCTGCGGCAATCCAACTCTTGATTAGCTCAAGCTCCGCCTTCAGTTGCGGCTGCATCTCGGCAATCAGCTTCTTTGACACCCAGGGCTCAGCCCATAACGACTGCACAATCAATTCACCCCGTTTGCGCTCATGCTTGAGGTCAACCCGACCAACCAGGTCATCCCGATAGAGAATCGGCAGCGTGTAGTAGCCATACTTTCGCTTGGGCTCCGGGGTGTAGATCTCAATCTGATAGTCAAAACCAAAGATTTGCGAAGCTCGTTGCCGATTCCAGGTCAATGGGTCAAAGGGGTTGAAGATTCGCAGTGGCCTTGAATAGTCCAGGTTTGGAGCAACTCCAAGCCTTGCGGGTAGGGCGTAACCCTTTTCCTCCCAGCCCTCTGGAGAAACCTCAACCAACTCACCATCCTCAACCAGTTTCTTTATCGATGGCCTGGCCTCTGTCTTTGTGAACCGGAAGTAGTCGGCTAGCTCGCCTTCGGTGGCAACACCCAGGGCCCTGGCCGATCTTCTGATTAGTTCGAGCTTTTGTTCTTCGATACTGAGTTCTAGCTCCTGCACCCCGACCTGCTCAGGAAGTGCGTAGAGCCTGGAGAAGTTGGTTCTGCCTCCAGAGACCACCACCCCAGCAAAGTACATTCGCTCCAGGATTGTCTTAACCTCTGACCAGCCCCACCAACTGCCCTGGCGCTTGTTTGAATCGTGCTCAAACTGGGAGATGGTCATTGGTCCGTTCTGGGCGAGCTCGCCCAGAACCCAACCTGCGGTCTTGTTCGACTTACTAAGGGTCTGCTTCACCCGCTCCATAGATCTGTATTCCTGGCGACGGAAGTCAAAGAGGCCCCAGTCCTTTGCCGGAATCAGTGCTGCGCAGTGCGCCCAGTACTCGCGGAGCTCAGGAGTTTGCCCGGCACCAAAGGCCAAGCGTTCAAACTCCTCTAGGGAGTAGTTGCCAATTCGAGAGAAGGCAGGCATTAGGTGGGCTCTCTGGAAAACATTTACCGAGTCCACCTGAAATAGGTGAAGGGTCTCCAGGGCTTCTGTGATGCGGGTCATGGGCTTGTGAATACCCAGCGAATCCAGCACCAGAGCCTTGGTGGTGGCCTTATCAATGGTCTGCATACAGAGCCCAAAACCCTTCTAAATCAAGGCAAAACCTATCGTTTTGACTCGAAATCTCTCAGTAGGGCAGCCCTGTTTCTGACTCCTGGGATGCTTCCTAGTGTTCGGTTTACCCCTCAAACCCCTAAAAACCCAGTAAATTCAAGGAAAACTGGCCCGCAACACGCCGAGACATAAGCCGTGGCAAGTCCCATACGGCTATAGGTTGAACAAGACATTCCTGTCCCTAAATTGTCCAGGAGGACCAAAATGAACAAGAGCGAACTCGTAGCAGCAGTCGCAAAGCACACCGGCGAGTCGCAGGCCGCTGTTGGCCGCGTCATCGACGCAATGTTTGACACCATTGGCGCATCAATCAAGAAGGGTGACAAGGTCACCATTCCTGGTTACCTAACCGTTGACAAGGGCCACCGCGCAGCACGCAGCGGACGCAACCCACAGACCGGTGCCACCATTCAGATTGCAGCAGCAAACACCGTAAAGGTGTCTGCAGGCAGCAAGCTAAAGGCAGCAGTCAAGTAACTCAAGCTAAACGACTAAAGGCGGTGGTCATTGACCACCGCCTTTATCATTTCCAAAAGGTAGGGTTGTTTCGTGAACAGCAGAGCCAGAGGCTACATCTACGTTGCAGGACAGTTCCTGCTGCTGTTCGTTCTGTTTACTGCCCCTAGAGTCGCTAATCCATATGGACCGCTGAGTGATCTACTCAGCTATGCAGGAATCGCACTTATGTTTGCCGGCGTTGTTGTGCTGGTGATGAGCTTTATCAACCTGGGGCGCTCATTGACCGCTAACCCAGTTCCTAAAGAGACCGCGGAGCTCGTAACAACCGGCCTCTACGCAAGGGTTCGTCACCCGATCTACTTCGCAATCCTGCTGCTGGCAGCTGGAGTTGTGCTTGACGCCGGCTGGTGGCCACAGGTAATCATCGCTGGCATGCTCTTCATCCAGCTTCAGATCAAGGCCACCTTCGAGGAGAGCCTGCTTCGCAAGAAGTTCCCTGCTTACGCCGCATACGCTTCCAAAACCCCAATGTTCATTCCGAGGCTCAGTAAGTGACTGAAACCCTAGTTCGCAGGGGATTGCTTGCAGTAGCACTGGTTTCGGTGGGGGCACTAGCCGTTCTCACTGCAGCACTCATCTATGGCGGCGCAGTTGCACCTATGCAGTTCTCTGATCCAGGGCCAATAGTTCGCTGGGGTTCTCCGATTGCCAAGCTGATAATGAACCTTTCCATGGCTGCCACTGTCGGCTCATTAGTGTTTGCCGCTTTCGCCGCAAACGATGAAGAGCGGGAGAAGCTTCGCCCAGTTTCTGCCTGGGGCTCGAGCCTTTGGCTAGCCTCTGGAGCGGTCTATTTCATCCTGACCTTCCTATCAGCCTCAGGCTCAGAGCTTTCCTTTGGACCGGAGTTCTCCGACAGCCTGTGGCTCTTCGCAACCGAGATTGAACTTGGCGTTCTGATGAGCTGGAACTTGATCTTTGCCTTTGTGCTTAGCCTCACCACGATTGCCTTTAGCTCGAAACTGGCCCTGCTGCTTAACACCGCGCTGGCGGTTGGAGGCTTGTATCCGCTAGCGGAGTCTGGTCACGCATCCAGCGATGTTGGCCATGCGCTGGCTGTGAACTCAATGCTGATGCACATCGCTGGAGTTTCGGTTTGGCTGGGTGGTTTGATCGCGCTATTTGTGGTCTTCTACTCAAACTCGGAGCGATCCGGGGAGCTAACCAGGCGCTACTCAACCCTCGCTCTGGTCAGCTTTGTGCTGGTTGCGATCTCTGGCCTCACCGCTGGCTACATCAGGCTCTACACACCTGAGGACCTGCTTTCCCCCTACGGCATGCTCTTGATTGCCAAGTCGGTGTTCTTGGTTGCGCTTGGGCTCTTTGGTGCCAGGCACCGAGTGGTGCTGGCTCAAAAGTTCAGCGAGAAGGCAAAGGGCTTCTGGCGCTTAGTGGCATTCGAGCTTGTGGTTATGGGTGCAGCCTTTGGGCTTGGAACCGCACTGGCAAGAACCCCGACCCCAATCTCCAACGCAGAGTTTGTTCCGCTGACTCCGGCTCAGATACTCACCGGCGACCCGCTGCCACCAGAGCTGACAGCGTCGTCTTGGTTCACGGTTTGGGACATTGATGTGCTGTGGGCAACGGTTGTGGCATTTGGCATCTTCCTCTACTTGTATGGCGTGGTGAAGCTAGCCCGCAGGGGGGATAAGTGGTCGCCCTTTAGAACTGCCTCTTGGATCGCAGGACTATTGCTGCTGTTCTACGTGACCAACGGAGCACCGAATGCCTACCAGGAGTATTTGTTCTCGGTTCACATGGTTGGCCACATGCTGCTTTCAATGTTTGTGCCGGTGCTGTTGGTTCCCGGAGCTCCTGTCACGCTGCTCTCAAGAGCAGCGGATGCCAGGAAGGACGGCAGCCGGGGCCTACGTGAGTGGGTTCTCTGGGCTGTACACACACCGTATGCATGGGTCGTTTCCCACCCGCTATTTGCTGGGGCAAACTTCGCAATCTCACTGGTGCTTTTCTACTACACCCCACTGTTTAGGTGGTCCACCGAGGAGCACCTGGGTCACCAGTGGATGATCGTGCACTTTTTGATTACCGGGTATCTGTTCGTGCAGTCGCTAATGGGCACCGACCCCTTGCCGCACAGGACCGGATTCCCGCTCAAGCTAATGCTGCTGATTGGCACCATGGCCTTTCACGCTTTCTTTGGCCTTGGGCTAATGGGTGAGAAGACCCTGTTGGTTGCGGACTGGTTTGGGTCCATGGGCCGAACCTGGGGCGATGACCCGCTCACCGACCAATCCATGGGTGGTGCCTTTGCCTGGGGTGTGGGTGAGATTCCAACCATCATCATCACCATGATTGTGGTTTGGCAGTGGTCACGTTCAGACGTTCGAGAGAGAAGGCGCTTAGATAGAGCTTCTGACCGAACCGGCAATCAAGACCTAGAGGATTACAACGCAATGCTTGAAAGAATCAACCAGCAGCGGAGCGGTCAGTGATCATCCAGCTCAGCGATGAGCAGCGCGCACTCTTTGAATACATCGAAAACACCGAGAATCATGTTTTTGTGACCGGCAGAGCCGGAACTGGAAAATCAACTCTGCTTAGCCACCTAACGGCCAACACCGAGAAGTCCTTCGCGGTTTGTGCCCCGACCGGTGTAGCCGCCCTAAACGTGGGTGGAGTCACCATCCACTCGCTCTTCACCTTCCCGCTGGGCCTTTTGGGCGAGGTGGACATCGGTAAGCACCTCAACAAGCGAACCCGCGATGTTCTAAAGGCCCTAGACATGCTCGTTATCGACGAGGTGTCTATGGTCTCAGCAGACCTGATGGATGCCATAGATCGTGCCCTTCGTATCGCCAGAGGCCGCCGAAACCTGCCCTTTGGCGGCGCTCAGGTCGTGATGTTTGGAGACCCCTACCAACTTGCACCGGTGCCACCGCGCGATCCGCAGGAGCGCGCATACCTGGCGGAGAACTACCAGTCCGGCTGGTTCTTTGACGCTCATGTTTGGCGAGATTCAGGTTTAGAGCGCTTTGAGCTGGGTGAAATCTTTAGGCAGTCAGATTCCGCATTCAAGGAGATCTTGAATGCAATCCGAGATGGATCTGTCACCCAGGAGATGCTGGATCGGCTAAACAGCGCGGGTAATCGCTTCCCACCCCACAACGATGTCATCAAGCTTGCAACCATCAACGACACCGTGAACTCGGTGAACCACCAGCGCATGAGCCTGATCCAGGACGAACCCAAGCTTTTCCGAGCCACCTACTCAGAGGGTGCTGCAACTGCCTTCGGCAGGGTTCTGCCAGCAGAAACCGAGCTCTATCTCAAGGTTGGCGCTCAGGTGATGTTTATCAAAAACGATGACTCGGCCTCGAAGAACTCAGCTGGGGTAGCAACTAGGCGCTGGGTGAACGGAACCATAGGCCGAGTAGTAGCGCTACCAAAGTCAGGGCTTGTGGTGGTGGATGTTGACGGTGAAGAGCTAGAAGTTGGGCCTTCCACCTGGGAAAAGGTTCGCTACGAGGTCGAAGAAGACTTTGATGAGGCCTCCGGCAAGGTCCGTGAGGTTTTGGTGCCAATCACTTTGGCCGAATTCAAGCAAATCCCTCTTCGACTTGCCTGGGCAGTAACCGTCCACAAGTCTCAGGGCCAAACCTACGACGAAGTACAAATCGACATGGGCAGGGGAGCTTTTTCCCCGGGACAGACTTATGTCGCGCTTTCTAGGGTTAGAGCCCTAGAGGGGCTTTATCTGACCCGTGCGATAACCATCAGGGATGTGATGGTGGATGCAGATGTAGTGCGGTTTATGTCCGGCTCTACGATCTCCCCGGAGCTTTCAACCACCAGTTCAGAGCATCTGCCACCCTTCTAGCCCAGTAACTCTCGTGGTGACCGGTGTTTGGGTAGGTGCCAAGAACTAGGTTCTCCGGCTCCGCATAACCCTTTGCCTTCAGTTTCTCTGAGGCGTAGGCGTGAAATGGTGGGTAGAGCGCATCAAGCTCGATGGTTCCGGTGTCAGTCCAAATCCGGTTATCGCTGCCATCAGGCAGCATGCCGGTCAGCTCATCGACCATCACGTTGCCACCAAAAGGCCAGTGGGTTGAGAAGCAAATCGCAGTCCCAAATAGCTCAGGGCGCTTGGACATCACATACATCGACATCAGCCCGCCCATTGAGGAGCCCATAACCGCGGTGCGGTGCTTGTCGTGCTGGATCTCGTAGCGCTCCAGAACAAAAGGCAGGATCGCATCGCTAATCAAGGAAACATAGGAGTCTCCAAAACCATCACCCTTGGTAGCCAAATACTCCGGTGGAAGCGGGTCCCAGAACTCTGGGTGTCGATCCAGGATTTCCTGGGGGGCAAGCTCCCGCAGGCGAGTGTTGTCACTCAGGCCCCAAACCGCTACTACAACTGGGTTATCAGCCCGAACCTCATCACGAATTGCCGGGATTACCTCCCAGGTTTTTCCAGTGAAGGAGTCGCCCTCATCAAAGATGTTGCGGCCATCGTGCATCACCAAAACTGGTGTTTTGGCATGCAGTGAGGCTGGAATCCAGACGTCGACTCGGTGGCCATCGAAGTCAAAGCGCTCTAACTTGCCTGAAGCCAAGCGATTTTCGAGCTGCTTGCGCTCTCGGAAGGCCATGAAAAGCGGAAAGGTGAAAGCCAGTGCAGTGATACCGGAGAGCAAAAAGTAGAGCCAAACCCGCTTCATGCCAAGGCGATTAGCCTCGTAAATCATGAAGATCGCTACTGCCAGGGCAACAATCAGCAGGTCGACTGACAAAACCCAGTCAACGGGAGTTGCAAACCAGGCGGTCAGGTAGTTTGCACCCTGCATCGTGGCAATGCCGTTCAGCACCCAAGCGGTGATTAGGCCAAGCGCTGCTAGAACGAAGTAGATCGTTGAGCGAACCAGGTATTTTTTGTGCACATTAACTCCATTCCAGGATGGTCTTTACCGCGCCTAGTTGCTCTAGTTGATTTGAGCTCAAGGGCAGTTCGGTTTTTGCTAGGTGGAGCAATCCTTTTGCGCACACTTCAGCTGGTTGCAGCATGTGCATGGCGATGTGAGCGCCGAGAGTGGGATAGTCCAACTCGAACCTGCGGTAGGCGTTCAGCGAATCGTGCCGACCGCCGCCAATAGGCATAAGTGCTCGAATCACCTTCAGTAGCTTTTCAACCGCGTAGCTCTTGATGTGCTGATCGGCAGCAATGGTTTCGCCTCTTCTGGCCCTGCCAACACCGAGCACCACTAGCGACAAGAACAGCTCAAACTCAATGGTTGGGTTCACTTCGGCGGGAACAGAGCGGTTGGCAATGATTGCCATTCGCTCTGCGATGTTGGATTTGTCGAGCGCAACCAGGTAATCATTGGCGGCCGAAAGCTCGAGCTCCTGGTCTTCAAAGACCGCAAACTCCAGGACCAACCCAGATTCATAGAGCACCTTTAGGCCATGGGCGGTTTCTCTCGGGGACAGAACGATGCTTTCGTGCTCCGGCAACCAATCGAGATTGTTGCGAAAAGCCTCACCCGAGCCGGGGGAAACGATCAAGAAGAAGTCTTGGTCCGAATACTGATCAACCCGAGAGTGGATGGCTGAACTACCCAGAAACACCAGGCCCAGCACATCGTTCCTGATCGATACCGATGCAATCAGGGCCTGCTGATACTGCAGGAACTTTTCAAGTGGGCTCACGCTTCTAAAGCTAACCGATAACCTTTTGACATGTTGCTATCAGACAGAGATATCCGAGCATCCATTGAGTCCGGCCGCATTGGCCTTGACCCGCTAGACATGGACCTAATCCAGCCATCGAGCATGGATGTTCGACTGGATCGATTCTTCAGGCTCTTTGATAACCACAAGTACCCGTTCATCGACCCTCGTGAGCAGCAGGATGACCTGACAAGGTTTATCGAGGTTGATCAGAACGAAGCGTTCATCCTGCACCCAGGCGAGTTTGTTTTGGGGTCAACCTTTGAGTTTGTCTCCCTCGGCCACGACATCGCTGCTCGCCTAGAAGGCAAGAGCAGCCTTGGAAGACTCGGGCTTCTAACCCACTCAACCGCTGGCTTTGTTGACCCAGGCTTCCAGGGCCATGTGACCCTGGAGCTCTCCAACACCGCAACCCTGCCTATCAAGCTTTGGCCGGGTATGAAGATTGGCCAGCTCTGCTTCTTCCAGCTCTCCTCAGAGAGTGAAAACCCCTACGGCAGTGCGAAGTATGGCTCTAGATACCAGGGCCAGCGCGGTCCAACCGCATCTCGCAGCTACCTCAACTTCCACATCACCGATGTTGGAAAC
>CAZQHT010000039.1:0-9119 GCA_964593635.1 uncultured Aquiluna sp. | reverse complement strand
CGCCGGGCTCATAACCCGGAGGTCGTAGGTTCAAATCCTGCCCCCGCAACCAAGTTGAAAATGGCCCCAGAGAAATCTGGGGCCATTTCTTTTGCCTGTGGATAAGGGCAAGCAGGTTTTTTGCACTCCGCCTAGCTTGTCTCAATGAAACTGATTCTCTTCCCCCTGCTACTACTCACCGGCTGCACGCCCAGCATCGAGCCCTACCAAGCAGCATTGGACTCCTATGCCGATACCGCTTTCCGAGGCGAACTAGAAGCCAGCCTCACGGGCGCTGCGCTCTACCAGGCCTCGCAATCCCGAGGGGTTGTTATGGAGCTTGGATGGACCCAAGTTGGAAAGTCCCAATTCGAGGAGACCAGGCTGCTTGAAGAGAACACGGTGTTGAGTTGTCTTGATGTCTCCGGAGTGAGTTTTGTGGATGCTGCCGGGGCCTCGGTATTGCTTGAGCGCGATGCAGAGCGCATCTTGATGGAGATTGAATTCTCCAGGTCGAACCCTCCACTGGTGGCAAACATGAAGGAGGTCGGGCAGTGCTAGCCGAAGTCTTGGCACTCGCGATCTTCGCATCATCCTGCGATGTCACCAAGGCAGCGCTCGGAGGCTGCGGAGCCCCATGCCCCGGAGGATCAAGTGCCGGAAGTTTCTCAATCTGTGAATCCAAGTCTCAGAAGAAATCCAGTAGCAGCACTCCAAAGCCAAACCCTCAGCGGCTATGCCAGTACTACGTCAACGGAACGATAGACATACCAACCCTGACCATCATTTCAGCCTGGGTTGATGTTGGCTCCAGGCTCTGCATCGGAGACCCGATTCCTGAACCCGCTCCAGTTATAAAGACGGTTCGGGAAGAGCTCGAGGATGTCTTCAGCGCGAGATTGGCCAACCCCAAGGCGTGGCTAACCTCGAACGCTCGCCCAGAACTTTTCGAACCAGTTGGGTTCGAGGTTGAGTCTTTTCAGGTGACTGTTAATGGTTCGCTATTTGGAGACCCTGCCACCATTCGATTTAGACCGGTGTCGTTCAGCTGGACATTCTCTGATGGATCAAAGGGAAGCGGAGACTCCGTGATCAAGACCTTCACCCAAGAGGGCAAAGCGTGGGGGAAGGTGAGCGTCCGGTATGAGGTGGATTACCGAAAAACAGGTGCGTGGACGTTGGATGCTGCGAGTTGGTCACTGACCAGCAACACCGTGAACTTGGAGGTATTCGATCCACCCAGAAAGACCCTGTTGGTTCCTTAGTCTCAAAAAGAACTGAACGCTGAGGCTTCATTCAGGAATAATCCATAAAATCACCAGAGTTGCACTCAATAATCTGATGCGACGAAAGGCGATTATGTCCCAGTGGAACCGCTCCTCGGATGCACAGTTCATTGTTACTCCGAACTACGCTGCGCCAACTCCTGCTAAGCCCAAGCGCAAGAACAGGGTATTTCGTCCGCTAGGCATCGCCCTGCTGGCTCTCAGCACCGCCATGGTCGGCGGCATTGTCGCATCAAGCGCTTTTACTCTTGCCTATCTATCACTGAGTCAGCCTGCTCCGATTGTTGTGAACCAGCCTGACCGGGTTGACTGGGTTACCGGCGCGGCCGCCGAAGCCGCCCCATCTGTTGTTACTTTGGCCGTCCAGTCAGAGATGTCCTCGGGTTCTGGATCCGGGGTTATCTTGACTGAGGATGGCTTCATCCTCACAAATGCTCACGTTGTCACCCTGAGTGGAATGACCGAGGACGCTGACATCTCAGCACGACTTTCTTCAGGTGAGGTTTACCGAGCGAGGTTGGTTGGCTTCGATCCCGTCTATGACCTCGCGGTAATCAAGATTTCTGCAACAGGCCTAAAGCCCATGGAGTTTGCCGATTCTGCTGCTCTAAATGTTGGCCAAAGCGTTGTTGCAATCGGAGCACCCCTTGGTTTGGCTTCCACTGTTACCCAGGGAATTGTTTCCGCTCTAAACCGCACCATTCAGGTGGCGAGCTCCGAGGTAAATGGAGATAGCGGCCTTCAGTTCTGGACCGGCAATGGCTCAGCTCCGATTAGCATCCAGGTCATTCAGACCGATGCAGCCATCAATCCTGGTAACTCCGGCGGCGCACTTGTTGATTCTCAAGGAAAGCTGATCGGTATCAACGTTGCAATCGCGACCGCAGGTGGTGGGGAGGCTGGCAGCATTGGCGTGGGCTTCGCCATTCCAGCCAACACATCTGATCGAATCGCCAAAGAAATCATGGCCACCGGCTTTGCCACCCATGGACTCCTTGGAGCTTTGGTTAGGGACAACCCGGCCGCCAACTCTTCATTCTCAACCGGAGCTTTGGTAGAGGAGCTCACTGAGGGCGGAGCGGCTTTGGCCGCGGGTATCCGCAGGGGTGACGTCATCGTTAGCTTTGCAGGCCAGCGGGTAAATGGGGCCAGCGACCTAACGGCAGTTGTTCGAGCTCAGCCTGCTGGGGCCAAGGTCGAGGTTGAGGCACTCAGGGGCGAGACGCTCCTGACCTTCAGCGTTACTCTCGGCGATGCCTCAGATCTAAACTAGCCATCATGGAAACGCAGCGCCTAGAGCAAACAATCACTGAGGAGTCAATCGACTACCAAAGTGGAGATCACGAGAGATACTCGCACTACGTCAACAAGAACAAGATTGTTGAGTCTGCAGTTATGGGCAATGCGGTCGAGGCACTTTGTGGCAAGGTCTGGATTCCATCACGCGACCCTCAGAAGTTTCCGGTTTGCCCAACCTGCCAGGAGATTTACGAATCCCTGAAGAAGGATTAGACAAACTCACTTGGGATAGCCGGCTCACCCTTTGAGAGTCGAAGCGCTGAAGCAGGCAGCTCCGCTAGAGCGAAGCAGTGGTGCTCTCTAGCATCTTGTAGCAATCTCTTCTGATTCAAAGTCTCTAGCGCACCGTCCACAACCAAATCCACCTGAAGCGGTCTACCAGAGCTTGGGTTACCAATTAGCTCCCGGCTTGCCTTGCCGGACTCGATGAGTCTTTTCGCAGACTTCTTGCCTCCACGTGAGGATTTATTCGCGGACTTTTTGGCCACGTCTATCCAGTCTTGGCCGTCGAAGTGAGAGACAAGTTTGTAGACAAAGCCAGCGGTAGGGTGGCCAGATCCGGTGACTAGCGATGTTCCAACGCCATAGCTATTCACGGGGGCCTGGGCGAGTGCTGCGATTGTGTATTCGTCGAGATCGCTGGTCACAGTGATCTTGGTTTTCACTGCACCAAGGGAGTCGAGTAAAGCCCTGACTTCAATCGCAGACTGGACCAAGTCGCCAGAGTCCAATCGAACTGCTCCTACTTGGCCGCTTGAGAGCTCAACAGCTTTTCTAACCGCCCGCTCAACATCAAAGGTGTCGACCAACAAGGTGGTGTTGTTTCCCAGTGCCTTGAGCTGAGCTTCGAAGGCTTGGTCCTCTGCGTCGTGCAGCAGAGTAAATGAGTGAGCACTGGTTCCCATGGTTGGGATCCCATACTTAGCACCCGCTTCTAGGTTGCTCGTGGCGTCAAAGCCAACGAGGTAAGCGGCACGCGCAGCACTGACGGCTGCCTGTTCGTGAGTCCTTCGACTGCCCATCTCCGCTAGAAAGCGATTCGATGCTGCACTTCTCATTCGAGCTGCAGCTGATGCAACAGCGCTGTCAAAGTTTAGGATCGAAAGAATCACAGTTTCCAAGACCACGGCCTCAGCAAAGCCACCTTCAATGGTGAGCACAGGGGAGTTGCCAAAGTAAATCTCACCCTCGCGATAGCCAGAAACATTGCCGGTGAAGCGATAGTTGGCGAGCCAGTCCAGGGTCCTGGAATCGACGATCTTTTCACTTGAAAGATACTCAAGCTGCTCTTTGGTAAATCGGAAGTTTTGAATGGCCTCAAGAACCCTTGCCGTTCCCGCAACTACTCCGTATCGACGTCCGGCTGGTAAGTGGCGAGCAAAGACTTCGAACACACAAGGCCGTTCAGCCTTGCCGCCGGCGAGGGCAGCCTGAACCATGGTGAGTTCATAGCGATCGGTTAGCAGGGCGACAGACACCCTCCAAGCCTACAGAGCCTCGGGCCTGAGCCCTAGACTTGGAAAATGGACTCAAGGCCGATTGGTGTTTTCGACTCAGGCGTCGGTGGGCTTACTGTCGCCAGGGCAATCATCGATCAGTTGCCGCACGAGTCGATTACCTATGTAGGTGACACCAAGAACTCTCCCTATGGCCCTAGGCCGATTTCGGAGGTGCGAGAGCTTGCTCTTGGTGTGATGGATGAGCTCGTCGAATCCGGCGTGAAGCTTTTGGTAATTGCATGCAACTCCGCTAGTGCTGCTGTCTTGAGGGATGCCCGAGAGCGCTACACCGCAACCTTGGGAGTTCCAGTGGTTGAGGTAATTCAGCCCGCTGCGAGAAGGGCTGTTGCTAGCTCCAGAAACCGAAAGGTTGGCGTGATTGGGACAACCGCCACCATCACCTCAAAGGCTTACGAAGATGCGTTTGCCGCTGCCGTCGATCTTGAGATAACTTCAGCAGCCTGTCCAGCGTTTGTGGATTTTGTTGAGCGCGGCATTACCTCAGGTCCTGAACTTCTGGCGGCGGCCGAGGAATATCTCGCTCCGCTGAAGGCAGCCAAGGTGGACACCGTTGTGCTTGGCTGCACCCACTACCCACTTTTGCAGGCGGCTATTTCCTATGTCATGGGCGAGGGAGTCAACCTGGTTTCATCCGCTGACGAGACAGCCAACGACGTTTTCAAAACCCTTACCGAGCATGACCTGCTTGCTCCGAGCGACGCAGTTCCGACTTACAACTTCTTCTCCACCGGGGAGGCCAAAGCATTTGAAGTTTTGGCAAAGAGATTCTTGGGACCAGAGGTCTCCGGAGTAAAACACCTAGAACGAAAGGTCAATCTTGACTAGACCACAGGGCCGTCTGCCCAATCAAATGCGTGCGGTGAAGATTGAGCGCAACTACACCATCCACGCCGAGGGCTCTGTCTTGGTCAGCTTTGGAAACACCAAGGTGTTGTGTAATGCCTCCTTTACTCCGGGTGTTCCTAGATTCAAGAAAGACTCAGGGGAGGGATGGATCACCTCCGAATACGCGATGCTCCCCAGGGCAACCAACACTCGTAGTGATCGCGAAGCCGTCAAGGGAAAGATTGGCGGTCGCACCCACGAGATTTCAAGACTCATTGGGCGTTCGCTTCGCGCAGTAATCGACTTCAAGGCCCTCGGTGAAAACACCATCGTCTTGGACTGCGATGTGATTCAGGCCGATGGCGGCACAAGAACCGCTGCAATCACTGGTGCATTCGTTGCCCTGGTTGATGCCTTGGACTGGGCCAAGAAGCAGGGGCTGATTTCAAAGACTTCTCGACCAATCATCGACACTGTTTCTGCAGTTTCGGTCGGCGTGGTTGATGGCATCCCTGTTTCAGATCTTGAATACGTTGAAGATGTTCGAGCAGAGACTGACATGAATGTAGTGGTCACGGGCCGCGGCCTGTTCGTCGAGGTTCAGGGCACAGCAGAGGCCCAGCCATTTTCCAAGGAAGAGCTTGACCAACTTCTTGAGCTAGCCGTCAATTCTTGTGCTGAGCTGGCAGTGGCCCAGCGCGAAGCGCTTGGTGAGGCTCTCGGAATATGACCCAGCTGGTCTTTGCAACAGGCAATGCCCACAAGCTGGGGGAGGCCAGAGACATCCTCAGCGGATCCGTTGAGGTCGAAGGTTACGACGGACCTGAACCCATCGAAAATGGAACCAGCTTTCGCGAGAATGCGCTGATCAAGGCGCGCGCTGCCTTCCAGTCAACTGGGAAAACTAGCTTTGCTGATGACTCGGGCATTGCGGTTGAGGTAATGGGTGGTGCCCCTGGCATCTTTTCTGCAATCTGGTCTGGGACTAGGTCCGACAGTGTGAACCGTGACTTACTACTCGCTCAGATGGCTGACATCGAGGACCCCCATCGCACCGCTAGTTTTGTCTGCACCGTTGCCTTGGTCGGAGCTGAAGGTGAGGTCACTTTCACTGGAGTTTGGCCTGGCCGGCTTGCATTTGAGGTAGCGGGAGAGGGTGGTTTTGGATACGACCCGGTCTTCATCCCCGAGGGATTTGAAGTCACAGCTGCGCAGCTTGAGCCGGAGATTAAGAATGCTTACTCGCACCGTTTTATGGCAATGAAACAGCTGGCGGATTATTTAAGAGGATAGCGCCCCCAGCAGGATTCGAACCTGCGCTCCCGCCTCCGGAGGGCGGTGCTCTATCCCCTGAGCTATGGGGGCTCTGGGATTATTGGAAGCCTATCATTGAGGCTACTTAGGGAAAGAGGACCCATGGCCATAGCACTTGCGGATCGTTGGGTTTGGGACAGCTGGTACGTCTGGGATGGTGATGTTTGTCACGCCTTCTACTTGTGCGCATCGAAGGGGCTAAACGATCCAAATCGCAGGCACCGGAGCCCAAGTGTTGGGCACGCCGTTTCAAAGGACTTGACCAACTGGGAAGTGCTCCCTGATGCCCTTGCTCCCTCAGACTCTCCCGCATTTGATTCTTGGACCACTTGGACCGGATCGGTTGTAAAGGGTGGAGATGGACGCTGGTGGATGTACTACACGGGCACCTCGCGTGAGGATGGCGGAGACGTTCAAGCTATTGGTGCTGCGGTATCGGAGGACTTGATGAGTTGGGAAAAGCTCTCCACTGATGCCATGGTCACTGCTGACCCTGAGTGGTACGAACTCTTGGACAAGACAATTTGGCATGATCAGGCCTGGCGAGACCCATGGGTTTTCAAGTCCGAATCTGACAATTTGTGGCACATGCTGGTGACCGCCAGGTCCAAAACTGGCAATCCCAGAACCAGGGGAGTTATGGGTCACGCGGTTTCGAACGACATGCTCAACTGGGAGGTATTGCAACCGCTTGCAGTTTCTGAAACAGAATTCGGGCAGCTGGAAGTTTTCCAGTTTGAAGTCGTCGATGGCGTTCCAATTGTTTTGTTCTGCTGCGGCTGGCGAGAACTTTCGCCTGAACGCCTAGCCAGCTTTGGAAAGCGCGATGCCACTTATTCGGTGTCCTGTGAGCCTGACCTCAGCGGCCTTGATTTCAAGCGGGCCAAGGCCTTCGAGGCAGATTTGGTCTATGCGGCACGCCTTGTTCAGAAGCCAAACGGCGAGTGGTTCCTGCTCGGTTTCATAAATGAGGTGGATGGAAAGTTCGTAGGTCAAATCTCAGATCCCATTCCGGTGACAGCTACAAAAGCCGATGGATTAGTGCCAAAAATCAAGGCTTGAATTCGAACTCATTTTTGTAAAAACTGTAAGCGGTTACAAATCGTTATAAAAACCTTTTGCAAATCTCATCTCAACCACGCCTGCGTTGGGTAGCTTGGCACTACGCACCTTCTCAAAGCGAGTTTGGTGTGGTCACGAAAGGACACATACGCATGAAGAGAGCTACTAAGTTTGTGGCAATCTCTGCAGCGGCCGTGCTAGGTCTAGCCGGTTGTGCAGCAGAAACTGCTCCAGAAGAAACTGCTGCTGAAGTTGTAGAGCTACCTGCCGGCGACGGCAAGGTTTCGATCTTCGGTGGTTACGGCGAGGCTCAGGGTGCTGCTTTCCAGCAGGCTCTAACCGAGTTCGGCGAGGCTAACGGCATCGAGATCACCTTCACCCAGCTAGCGTCGTTTGACACTGACATCCAGGTTGCTATTGAGGGTGGCCAGGAGCCAGACATCGCCCTATGGCCACAGCCAGGCGGTCTAAAGAACCTAGCTGAGTACCTAGTTCCTCTAAACGAGGTCTTTGACACCAGCGTCGCATCCAGCACCTTGGTGCCGGGTTGGGACACTCTTGCAACTGTTGACGGCGTTCTTTACGGCCTTCCAGTATCCGCAAACCAGAAGTCACTTGTTTTCTACAACCCATCCGCTTTTGAGGCAGCCGGTCTAACCGTTCCTACCACCGAGGCAGAGCTAAAGGCAGCAGAGGCGAAGATCGTTTCTGAGAACCTTGGCTACCCATGGTGTGCAGGTATCGAGTCCGGTGGCGCAACTGGTTGGGCCTTCACCGACTGGATGGAGCAGTACGTTCTAGCTCTAAACGGTCCTGAGGTCTACGCACAGTGGATCGCTGGCGACATCGACTTCGCTAGCCCAGAGATCACCGCAGCAGCTGACCTAGTAGCAGCTCGTCTGCTTGCTGAGGGCCAGGTAAACGGTGGCGGTGTATCAATGGCAACTGACCCATTCGGTAACACTGCTCCTCTATTCGAGACTGGTGGCAAGGCCGCTGGACAGTGCTTCATGCTGCGCCAGGGTTCATTCATCACCTCGTTCATGCCTGAGGATGTTCAGGCTGAGATCAAGGCTGAGGACTACTCACGTCTAGACGTATTCCCAATCCCAACCCCTGAGGGCGGCCAGGCTGCTGTCATCGGTGGTGGCGACTTGTTCGCTGTATTCAAGGGACACGTTGACCAGGACGTTGCGAAGGTTGCAGCATTCTTGGCAAGCCCAGAGGTACTGAAGTACCAGGTAGCAACCGGTGACCTATCACCGCACGCAACCTTCGACTCATCGCTATACCCGAACGCACTGTCAAGGAAGATCGGTGAGGCTCTAGCAGCTGCAGCTGTATTCGGCTTCGACGGTTCTGACCAGATGCCTGCCGAGGTTAACGGCGAGTTCTGGGCAGCGGGAACTGACTTCGTAGCAGGTCGTGCGACCTGGGCCGAGGCAGCAGCTCGAATCGACGGCAAGTACTAATCTCGACTGATTAGTATCTGACTCAATCCTGTTGGCGTTGGTCCTAGTACCAGCGCCAACAGGATTACCAGTTTCAAACGATTTCCAGAGGGAAATCAACAGCAGGGCAGGAGAAGCAAAATGGGCGATGTGATATTCGGGCTTATTGCAATCATCATCGGTATCGCGGCAAGCTACGGGCTCTATTGGTTGCTGAACTTTTTGTTCTCCCTCCTGCCACAAAAAATCTTGAAGAAAATTCAGTGGGCTGCCTTCTTGCTCCCCGCTCTGGTGCTAGTGACGCTTGTGCTCCTTGTGCCAATTGGTCAGACCTTTATCTGGTCCTTCATGGACGACAGGGTCAAAGAGTTCGTAGGCTTCGA
>CAZQHT010000038.1:4622-9650 GCA_964593635.1 uncultured Aquiluna sp. | reverse complement strand
GTTGCCTTGTACTGGTCACCGTGTGCGTGACGACCGATGATGATTGGCTTAGTCCAGCCCGGCACGAGCCTTTGCACGTTTGAGATGATGATTGGCTCGCGGAAAACAACGCCGTCCAGGATGTTTCGGATGGTGCCGTTAGGGCTCTTCCACATCTTCTTCAGGCCGAACTCAGTAACGCGGGCCTCATCCGGGGTGATGGTCGCACACTTGACGCCGACGCCGTGCTTGCGAATGGCGTGAGCGGCATCGATGGTTACCTGGTCGTCGGTGGCATCGCGGTGCTCAACGGAAAGGTCGTAGTACTCAAGGTCTACGTCCAAAAACGGAAGGATTAGCTTGTCTTTGATGTCCTGCCAAATGATGCGGGTCATCTCGTCGCCGTCTAGTTCGACGACCGTGCCAACCACCTTGATTTTGCTCATGATTCTCCTGAAATAAAGGCGCGTAATCGCGCGCAAACAGCTCGTCACAGCCTATCGGTTAGCATTGCAATCATGCACTTCGGACTGAGAACTCTTGCCCTTGCGGCCGCATCACTGCTAGCCCTTTCCTCCTGTTCAGCACAGTCGGAACAACCTGAGCTGCCCTACGCAGATCAGGTTGGAGTTCAGCTGTTTATGTGGAACTGGGATTCGGTTGCGGCCGAGTGTGAGTTCCTCTCAGAGCAGGGCGTTAGCTGGGCAATGGTTTCACCTCCACAGGAGCACATCTTTGGTGATGCTTGGTGGACCATGTATCAGCCGGTGAGCTACCAGCTCGAGAGCAGATTTGGAACCAGGGAGCAATTTGCCTCGATGGTTGAAACCTGCAATAGCCACAACGTCGACATCATCGTGGATGCCATCATCAACCACATGGCAAACCAGGATGGCATTGGCTTTGCTGGCACTCAGTTCTCAAAGTATGACTATCCAGGTCTCTACACACCTGAAGATTTCCACGTCTGCCAGATCACTGGTGATGGCCAGATCAGTAACTACTCCAACCGCGAAGAGGTTCAAACCTGTGAGCTATTGGGGCTTCCAGACCTCGACCAATCAAGGCCGAATGTTCAGGCCACTCTCCTCACCTACCTAAACGACCTACTCAGCCTTGGGGTCGCAGGCTTCCGCTTTGATGCTGCCAAGCACATGGATGCCACCGAACTGGAACAGATCGTTAGCCAGCTGCCAGAGGGAACCAGGGTTATCCACGAGGTGATTCGCGGCAACGAGCCAATCCAGCCCGAGGAGTATCTGGGGTCAGGTGATGTTTGGGAGTTCTCCTACGCCAAGGCCATGAAGGGCTACTTCACCATCGAGCGAATTGCCCCGGAGGGTCCAGAGGTTCGCTACATCGCCCATGCACCAACCGAGCAGGCTGTCGCATTCATCTCCAACCACGACACCGAGCGCAATGGCGACACCCTCAACTACCGAGACATCAGAAGCTTTGAACTAGCAACCATGCTCATGTTGGCCGAGGACTACGGACAGCCGATGCTCTACTCCTCCTATGCATTTGACGATCACAATGCCGGACCAAATCAAACTCCGGAGGGCGTCTTGAATGCCAGCTGCAGCGCAGAGTCAAATGGTTTCGTGAAGCCAAAGGATTCATACCAGGCGAACGAGTGGATCTGCCAGCACCGCTTCGAGAGCACCGCTCAGATGATCAAGTTCCGCAAGGCTGTCTCCGGCACTACGGTTGAAAACATCTTCCAAGATGGTGGGCTATACGGCTTCAACCGCGGGGACAAGGGCTACTTCATGTTGAATGCGTCTACGACAGCAACCGACATCGAGGTCCCCCTCGCAGACGGTGATTACACCAACTTGATCACCGGCGAGGTGCTGAAGGCAACAGGTGGAAAGCTTCGACTACTGATGAGCCCTAAGTCCGCAGCGGCCCTAGTTAGAAACTAAACCAGCGAATCTCTCCAGGCCTTGTAAAGGGCAGCAAACTTGCCGGCTCCAGCTGCTAGAACCGCAGGCGAATCATCTTCGATTACCTTGCCGTGCTCCATAACCAGCACTCGGTCAGCAATCGCAACAGTCGATAGTCGGTGGGCAATGATGATTGCGGTTCGGCCTGCCAGCAAGGTCTTGAGCCCCAGCTGCACCTGACGCTCGGAAGGGATGTCCAGGGAGCTAGTGGCCTCATCCAAAATCAAAACCGCAGGATCTGCCAAGAATGCCCTCGCGAATGAAATCAGCTGGCGCTGACCAGCACTGACTCGACCGCCACGCTTGTTGACATCTGTGTCGTAACCATCTGGCAGCGACTCAATAAAGTCATGCGCACCAACCGCTTTGGAGGCCTTGACTACATCCTCGAAGCTTGCGTCTGGGCGGCCGAGCAGAATGTTGTCTGCAACCGAACCTGAGAAGAGATAGGCCTCCTGGGTAACCATGACGACCTCCCGGCGAAGATCGGCGTTGGCAATGTCCTTGAGGTTGATTCCATCAAGCTGAACCTGGCCCTCAGATGGGTCGTAGAAGCGAGAGACCAACTTGGCAAGAGTCGACTTACCAGCTCCTGTGGTTCCAACCAGCGCGATGGTCTGACCCGATGGAATCTCAAGGTCTAGCTTGTGAAGCACTACCGGCCCGGTGTTGTATTTGAACTCAACTCCGTGGAAGTTGAGCTTTCCGCTTGCGTGCTTGACGGCAACTGGGTTCTCGGCCTCCGGAACAGTTGGGTCCTCCTGCAAGACACCGGAGATTTTCTCCAGTGCACTAGATGCTGACTGGTAGGAGTTGTAGAAGATGGCCAGTGATTCCATTGGGTCAAAGAAGCGCTTCGCATACAAAATCGCAGCGGTCAAAACTCCAATGCCTAGGTCACCCTCCAAAACCCTAAATCCACCAAACAGCAGCACAGCTGCGACCGTTAGGTTTCCAATCATGATTAGCCCCGGGTCATAGATTCCGAACAGCTGAATCAGGTGGGCGTTGTGCTTGCGATAATCCTCGGTCAATCCACCAAAGTGATCCTCGTTGCGCTTTTCCTTGCGGAAAGCCTTGACCGCACGGATACCAGTCATGGTCTCCACGAAGTACTGAATGAGTTTCGAAGAGGCAACTCGCTGTTGGCGGTAGCCCTTGTTTGTTCTGACCTGGAACCAGCGAGTGAGAATCGCAAGTGGCAGCAGTGCACCTAGCAAAACCAGGGCTGAGGTTGGGTCCAGGATGAAAAGCGCAATTGCGGTGAAGAGCATGAACATGCCGCCCACAACCAATTCGTTGAGGCCCCCGGAAAGAAGTTCTGCGATTGAGGAAAGGTCTGAGGTCTGGCGTGCAATTACTCGACCTGCGGTGTAGCGCTCGTGAAACTCAACCGAAAGCTTTTGTGTGTGAACAAAAACTCGGTTTCTCAAGTCAAACAGCATGGCCTGTGAGATGCGAGCACTCAGCATCATGAAGTAGTAGACCAGTACCGCCGAAAGCGCGGCGGCCGAGAGGTAAGCGCCGACAACCAACCAGAGTGGGTTGTTGTTTCCATCGATTGCAGCCGGTAGCGCCCAGTCGATGCCAAGTGCGATCAGAGCAGGTCCTGCAACTCGCATCAAAGTTGAAATTGTGACCATGACCGCAGCTAGGAAGAGTCTTGCTCGAAGTGGGAGCAGCAGTGAACCCAGCAGCGCACGCGAACGCGCTCTAATGAAGCGAGACTCCTTCTTATTGAGGTCTACTCGCTCCTCATTATTGGTTCCGTAGAGGCTCACAGGTTCACCTCCCGCGTTCTGGTGTCTTCCTCAAGTGAGGAGATGACGTAGCGGTAGTGCTCGCTGGTTGCCAGAAGTTCTTGATGAGTGCCGAATGCACTGATTCGACCATCCTCCATGAGAGCAACCCTGTCCGCCAGCATCACGGTGGATGGTCGGTGAGCTGTGATCAAGGCTGTTGTGTTCACCAAGACGTGACGCAGTGCGTCTTCAACCATGGCCTCGGTATCAACATCGAGTGCCGAAAGCGGGTCGTCCAAAACCAAGATCCTTGGCTTGGCTGCAACAGCTCTCGCCAACGCAATGCGCTGGCGCTGACCACCGGAGAGGCTCAGCCCCTCCTCGCCCAAGACGGTGTCCAAACCATTTGGAAGGTCATAGACAAACTGGGCCTGCGCAATCTCAAGAGCCTGCTTTAGGTCCTCTTCGGTCGCGTCAGGAAGCCCCAGCAAAACGTTGTCGCGAATCGAAAGCGAGAACAAAGTGGCATCCTCAAACGCCATGGCGATGTGCTTTCTCAACTCGGAGCGGGTGATGTCTCTGATGTCCACGCCATCAAGTTCGATGGACCCGGATGTGACCTCGTGAAGCCTCGTGGTGAGTGCAGTCAGAGTGCTCTTGCCGCAACCAGTGATTCCAATGAGCGCAACCGATTGACCGGGCTCCAGGACCAGGTCAAAGCCGGAGATCAAATCTGGCTTGCCCTCAGCGGTGTCGGGGTAGCGGAAGTGAACGTCCTTGAACTCAAGACGGCCCTTAGGGTTCTCGATGGTCTTTGGGTTAGTCGGCTCAGTGATGAGGTCTGGTTCGTCAATAACCTCGAAGAAACGAGTGGTTGCAGTCTTTGCCTCAAGGGACATCGACAGCAAAAAGCCCAGTGATTCGGTTGGCCAGCGCAACACCATCGCGGTGGCGAAGAATGCGACCAACGCTCCGACACTAAGGTCTCCCTGCGCCACCAGCCAGATGCCTGCAAGCATGGACAGACCAACCGCAAACTCAGGAAGCATGATCAGGTAGAGCCAGATCTTGGCCACGGCCTTTGCCTTTGTTAGCTCGGTTCCTCGGAGGTCGTTTGCCTGCTTTGAGAACTGCTTTGCAGCATATCCGCCGCGACCAAATGCCTTTAGGACTCGGACTCCGTGAACAGCTTCTTCTACTCGGGTTGCCAAGTCTCCGGATTGGTCCTGAGACTGCCTGGCCAACATGCCGTAGCTCTTTTCAAACTTGAAGCCAATTGCCCAAATTGGAAGAGATATCACCAGGAAGATGCCGCCCAGAATTGGTGAGTAGGCAAAGAGAATCACCATGCCAACCAC
>CAZQHT010000038.1:0-4522 GCA_964593635.1 uncultured Aquiluna sp. | reverse complement strand
TCAGCCAGACCCATTAGCAAGATCAAGCCAACCGCAGGTAGCAGTGCATCCAAACCGCCCGCAACTAAAGAGTTGACCAGGTTCTGCAGAAACTGTGGGATTGCCAGGGCAAAAAGGTGTGCGGAGATTGCAGCAACCATGCCGAGCATGATCCTGGGGAGCGCCTTCTTGGCAAATGGAACTAAACGCCACAGCGTCTTTACTGTTCCAAGCTCTTTACTTTGCAATCTTCTTCTCCGGCAGCCCGTTCTGGGCGATTTCTCAGGCTATCAGTAACAAACAGTCACATCGGAATGATGTGCTCTCGAAGCTGTTTGACTACACCGAACCCGAAAGGACCCAAATGTCGATTACCGATCAATACCTAGAGAACAACAAAAATTACGCCGCAAACTTCCAAGGACCTTTGCCACTGCCACCAAGCAAGCAGGTTGCGGTTCTGGCCTGCATGGATGCGCGCATCAATGTCTACGGTGTTTTGGGCCTAGGCGAGGGCGAGTCACACGTGATTCGTAACGCCGGTGGCGTGGTCACTGAGGATGAGATCCGCTCACTAGCCATCTCGCAGCGCCTACTTGGAACCAAGGAGATCATCCTTATCCACCACACCGACTGCGGAATGCTCACCTTCACCGATGACTCTTTCAAGAAGAGCATTCAGGATGAGACTGGAATCAAGCCAACTTGGGCGGCAGAAGCGTTCTCCGACCTAGACACTGACATCCGTCAGTCAATCTCACGAATCAAGCAGAGCCCATTCATTGTCCACAAGGACTCAGTGCGCGGATTTGTGTTTGACGTAGCAACCGGATTGCTACACGAAGTTATCTAGGCCTAGTGGTAGAAGTGGCGTTCCGCGGTGAAGTACATGGTGACTCCCGCTGCATTTGCAGCGGCGATAACCTCTTCATCGCGGACGCTACCGCCAGGCTGAACCACAGCGCTCACTCCGGCAGTAAGTAGGACCTCGAGCCCATCCGCAAACGGGAAGAACGCGTCTGAGGCAGCAACAGAACCAACCACCCGCTCCCCAGCTCGACTAACCGCCAAGCGGCAAGAATCAACTCGGTTCACCTGCCCCATGCCGATACCAACTGCGGCCAAATCCTTGGCTAGCAAAATGGCATTCGACTTCACGGCCCGACAGGCCCTCCAGGCAAACTCAAGATCTTTCATGACCGCATCGCTTGCAGCGGTGCCGCTAACCAGGGTCCAGTTACTGGAGTCGAGATTCTCAAATCCATCCGACTGCTGAACCAATGCTCCGCCAGAAATCTGACGGAACTCATTCTTCGGCCTTAGGTAGCCGCCGGAAAGTTCAAGGATGCGCAGGTTCTTCTTCTTGCCAAGAATCTCGAGAGCCTCGGAATCAAAGCCAGGCGCAGCAATTACCTCGGTAAAGATCTCTGCAACCTGACGCGCCATTTCCGCAGTGACGGTTCTGTTTGCAGCAATTACTCCACCGTAGGCAGAAACGGGATCGGTCTCGTGAGCCCTAAGGTGAGCGGCAGCGATTGGGTCAGCTGAGCCACCAGGGGCGACTGCAACACCGCAGGGGTTTGCATGCTTGATGATTGCCACCGCTGGTTCGCTGAAATCAAATGCAGCCCGAAGGGCTGCATCGACATCAACGTAGTTGTTGTAAGACATCTCTTTGCCACCCAGCAACTTGGCTTGGGCAACACCTGGGACAGCACCAGCTTGTCGATATAGCGCCGCACTCTGGTGCGAGTTCTCTCCGTAGCGAAGCGGGCTTACCAGGTCAAAGTGTTGGTCAAGGCCTTGACCGAATCCAGACTCCTCCACCTGCTGAGCAAACTCGGAAGCCATCCAGCTCGAAACTGCCGAGTCATATTGCGCGGTGTGGGTGAAGGCAGCCTGAGCCAGCTCGCGACGGAAGGCAAGTGTTGTGCCACCCTGGCCTAGCGCCTCAATAACTCGGCCGTAGTGTGCTGGGTTTACAACTATTGCAACGTTTGCATGGTTTTTAGCCGAGGCTCTGACCATGGCCGGGCCACCGATGTCGATTTGTTCAATCGCTTCATCACCCTTTGCGCCAGCAGCGATGGTTTGAACAAACGGGTAGAGGTTCACGACAACAAGGTCAAACGGTTTGATGTCTAAGTTCTTTAGTTCTTCAATGTGATCGCTAAGTCGAAGATCCGCGAGGAGTCCGCCGTGAATCTTGGGGTGCAGAGTCTTCACTCGACCATCCAGCGACTCCGGAAAACCAGTCACCTGGCTCACCTCGATAACTGGAAGTCCTGCAGCCGCAATCTGCTTAGCTGTTGAGCCGGTTGACACAAGCTCAACGCCGAAGGCAACTAGGGCTTGGGCCAGTTCGAGCAAGCCGGTTTTGTCCGAGACTGAAATCAGTGCTCGCTTTGCGGCAATCTGGTCGCGATGTGAGTAGTCGCTCGAGTTCCTAGAAGCACCAGCCATCAGTTTCCCTCCAGAGAAAGCGTCCCCTCGGCAAGATCGCGGACCAGTGTCACAAGCTGTTCGCGCTCTAACTCTTTGATCTGTTCGTGAAGATCAAACTCGCTTATCCCCTGCGGGATTGCGAGCTGAGTTTGCCTGAGGATCTTGCCGGTGTCGACTCCTTCGTCTACCAGGTGAATAGTGGTGCCTGTGACAGTCGCTCCTGCAGCCAAAGCGTCTCGAACCGCATGAGCGCCAGGAAACTCAGGGAGAAGCGAAGGGTGAAGATTGACCATGCGACCCTGAAAGTGCTTCACAAAGCTAGCTGGCAGTACCTTCATAAATCCGGCAAGAACTACTAGATCGGGCTTGAAGAAGTCGATGTTGTTTTTGAGCATCTCTGCCCAGTCCTCGCGGGAGGAGAATCGGTCCAGCTCGACAACAAATGTTGGCACCCCAAACTCTTCTGCATGGGCCAGGCCTTGGGCGGCAGTCTCAGATCCAACCGCAAGGATTCGAGCGGGATAGAGCGGATTGTCGCAGGCCTCCAGCAGAGCCCTCAAATTGGAACCAGAACCTGAGATGAGAACAACAACCGAGAGCATGGCCAAAGTCTACTTTCGCCTGGTGGCTTGGTCGTCGATGGGCTTGATGATTATCAATGCCGCCAAGAAACTCGGAATCAAAACCTGAATGAAGATCACCAAACCAAACATCCAGGGGTTTACCCCAACTTCAACAAAGCGGCCTGGCCCAAAAGAACCGGAGGCTAAGGCCGCAAGAATCGCACTGGCCGCACCGGCCGTAAGCGCGGTTGTGGCAGACAGCGCTAGCGCACCAGAGAACCTGGTTGCGTACTCCCAGCGGATTTGATCAACGTGCTTGCGCACCAACAAGGTTCCAACGAACGCGGCGAGAACAGGAACCAACACGAACAAAAGTCCGCGTTCGAAACCCGCGGTTGGCAGTGCCGCAAAGATTGGGAATGCGGGCATCGGCCCCAGCTGAGAGACGAACGGGCTAACGGATGAGCCGGCCCCGATTGAGAAGCCAACGCCAGAAATCCAGGCCATGGCAAACACAATTAGGTTCGGCAAAATGGCCAACTGCCCGATTGTGACCATCACTCCACCCAGGACAGAAACCCTCAGCGCTTCATACAGCCTGACCACTTCGATCCAGCCAAAAGCCAGTGCGAAGGCAATCATGACCGAGGCGAAAAACACCATCACCGCTACAACGGCTAGCCCAACTCGGGTGGCAGGTGACAAGACTGTCCTGATGCTCCAGTGAAGTTTGCCCTGCAGAACAACTAGCTGCTCTCGAACCCAAACTCGTTCTTTTGCCTCAGGCCCGTTTGCACCCTCAAAGAGCTCGTAGCGAGTTCCAAGAGTTGAGGAGAGAAACAGCAGGCCTGCGAAGAAGATCGCGGGCAGAATCAACGGCTCCCACTCCCCAACGAACACTGCATCTGAATTTGCAAGGGTTGAGGTGCCAAGGCCAATGAGACCGAACGTAACTCCGCCGCCAACCCAAGCTGGCCAGAGCGATGATGCCGCGGATAGTCGATGACCCACGCGAACAATTAGCAGGCCCATCAAAAGGGTCATGCCCAAAGGCATGGTTGAGATCACGAATTCGGGGAACTCAATGCCAAGAATTTCCCCTGCTGCGAACTGCACTGGAACACCAGTTGCTAGCAAGAAGGCAAAGATTGCGACCTGCAAAGCAGCCAGCCAACCAATTGATCCATCGCCCTCAATTAACCAGGTGATGGTTAGCGGTGCGATTACCAAACCGATAGCCGTCGCAGCGATAATCAGCGCCTGAAGCGCTGCTATCGCGAAGCTAAGCCCCCGGTTCAAGAGTTACAGCTTGGAGATGATGTCGCGCATCAGGGCAGCGGTCTCGGATGGAGTCTTGCCCACCTTCACACCAACAGCCTCGAACGCTTCCTTCTTGGCCTGAGCGGTTCCAGCCGAACCGGAAACAATTGCACCGGCGTGACCCATGGTCTTGCCCTCTGGAGCAGTGAAGCCTGCAACATAGGCAACCACTGGCTTGGTGACGTGCTTGGAGATGTAGTCAGCTGCCTTCTCCT
>CAZQHT010000037.1:0-10024 GCA_964593635.1 uncultured Aquiluna sp. | reverse complement strand
GCCAGTTTGATGGCCCAGGCCTCGCAACTGCGCTTGACCTGCGAAAAAACCTGCTGGAGCTGCTTCCTGAGGGTGAGGAGGGCATGTCCTATGGCATGCCGGTAATCAAGCTCAAGGGAAAGGCAATTGCTGGTTATGCCATTGCCAAGAATCACGTTGGTTACTACCCGCACAGTTCATTGGTTTTGGACAAGGTGCCTGAGCTGCAAGGTAAGTACAAAATGACCAAGGGTGCGTTGCAGATTCCAAGCGGAGCTCGCTTTCCCACCGAGCTAATCGCTCGGCTCGTGAGTGTCCGCGTTGAGCAATTGGGTCTCTGAGTTAAAAAAGTGAATTCTTAACGGAAGCTGAACAAGCCCCTTTTGTTCGCCCTAATGTAGTTTCAATGAGCTTGGCCGAGAAGATGTTTATCCCGCAGGGCGTGATGGTCCCTTGCGTTGGTTTACCGGTGGATGTGAATTTGGATGACATCCACCCCTGGGGCGGATCTCTAAAGAATGCCCGCCAAATGGTAGTTGAGGGCAAAAGCCCGTCATTGTTCTTGTTCGTTGAAAACTCGAAGCAGCTCGAGAAGGTGATTGATGACCTGAAAGAGCTGTGGGATCAGAAGACCACCTTTTGGCTCTTCTACCCTAAGAAGCCCCACCTAAACACTGACCTTGGTCGCGACAGTCTCTATAAGCAAATGAAGCTAGCGGGGATGTCGGGGACCCGACAGGTTGGTATTGACGAAAAGTGGAGCTGTCTCTACTTCAAGGCTAAATAACGTAGAGGTCGTCGCCGGTTAGGTTCAGCAACCTCGCATTGACACCAACTGCAACAGTGCCATTGGGCATGTTCTTTGTCACCACTGCATTCGCACCCACAGCACAGTCATCACCGATGGTGATGTTGCCGATCAGCTTTGCTCCAGCTCCAATTGTTACGCGATTGCCAACGGTTGGGTGGCGCTTGACCGGGTCTAGGGTTTTTCCGCCGAGGGTTACCCCGTGGTAGATGAGGCAGTCATCGCCGATTACAGCAGTCTCACCAATTACAACACCCACGCCGTGGTCAATAACCAGCCTGCGGCCGATCTTCGCTCCCGGGTGGATTTCGATGGAGGTCCAAAACTTTGCGTAGTTGGAGAGCATGCGCGAAGCAATCCTGAGCTTCCAGCCCCACAGCACGTGAGCAATTCGGTAGAACCAAATAGCGTGCAGGCCGGGAGAGGTCAGGAATAGCTCGACCGCGGTCTTGGTCGCGGGATCGCGCTCCAGACCTACACGAATGTCTTCTTTGATGCTCAACTCTTGGTCTGGTATTCCTCTTGAAGGTCACGGTAGAGGGTTGATGAAATGTAACGCTCTCCGAAGGAAGCCAGGATGACAACCACGTTCTTGCCCGCATACTCTTCGCGGTTTGCCACCTCGTTGGCAGCCCAAAGTGCAGCCCCAGAGCTAATTCCAGCCAGGATGCCCTCTTCGGCAGCTGCCCGGCGGGCAAACTCAAAAGCAACCGAGTTTGGCGCGCTCAAAACCTCGTCATAGACGGTGGTGTCCAGCACGTTAGGGATGAAGTTTGGTCCAATACCTGCAAGCGGGTGACCGGCTGCTTCGCCGCCGGTTAGTAGCGGTGATGCAGCAGGCTGAACCGCAATGATTTTGATATTCGGGTTGAGTTCCTTTAGGCGCTGGCCAGTTCCGGTGATGGTGCCACCGGTGCCACTGCCTGCGATAAAGACATCGATGTTGCCATCAAGGTCACGCCAGATTTCCTCCGCGGTAGTTTCGCGGTGGATCTTTGGTCCAGCAGGGTTTTCAAACTGGCGAACCATTACAGCTCCAGGAATCTCTCTGCCTAGCTCTTCAGCTTTGGCAACCGAGCCCTTCATGCCCTCTGGGGCCGGGGTCAAAACCAACTCTGCTCCATAGGCACGAATCAAAATCTTGCGCTCAAGGCTCATCGACTCTGGCATCACGATGATGGTGCGGTAACCGCGGGCTGCTCCAACCATGGCTAGGGCAATACCGGTGTTTCCGCTGGTCGCCTCAATGATGGTTCCACCTGGCTTTAGTTCGCCGGACTTCTCTGCCTCGTTGATCATGGCAACGCCAAGGCGGTCTTTGACCGAGGAGGAAGGGTTGTAGAACTCGAGCTTGGCGTAGACATTGGCCTTGCCACCATCTAGTACTCGGTTGAGCTTTACCAGTGGCGTATTGCCAAAGGCTTCGGTGATGTCGTTGTAGACCCGCATTGTTTCTCCAGAATGGTTGAACTAGGGAAGTGTAACTGGCTAGGGGGGATTTACTTCCCGAGGTTTAGCTTTGTTACTGCGCCATCCAGCAAAATCTAAGGTTTCACTTTTATTGTTTGCCTCATGAAACTTCTTCCACTAGCGGCTGCACCAGTTTTGCTTCTTTCACTCTCCGGCTGCAGCGTTGAGCAAGTTGCTCAAGTTGCCGCTGATGCGGCGGCTTGCACCGCACTCACCTCAACCCTTGACGGCCTGACTCAGGCCTACCAGTCAGGGCTAGTTGACTCTGGTGTCATTGCCCAGATTGACAGCTTGGTTGGTGAGCAGGCCAGATCCTTACTATCAACCGGACTAGCAGATGACATCACAGCGCTTGCTACGACTTTGGGTGAGACTGACACTGCTCAGGGAGCTGAGACCAAGGTTGCGGATCTCACCGCATCAATCACAGAGCGCTGCAGCGCTGTTGGCGTCACCATCGGTGAGTAGCTAGCGAGCTAGCTCATCGTCAATGTTTTTCCCCTTGGATATCTGAATCGCTACGGGGATAGCCAATAAGGCAAAGCCGAACATCAGCCAGAGGGCAGCCTCCCAGCCCCCGGTTAGCTCGCGCAAGACTCCAACCATGAAGACCGAGATGGTCGCGGTTGAGTAACTGATTCCCTGGCCGAACGCACTCACCGCCAAAACGGTGGAGCGCTTCTTCGCCCGCAGGTTGAATAGCGTTAGCGCGAGCGGGAACATCGATGGGCCCAATCCAGCAAGAATCACAAAGAGCCAAAGCAACTGGTTTGTGCCAAACAGAATCCCGAGTGTTCCAGCAACCCCCATGGTTCCGGAGAACAGCGTGATGAAGGTGTGGGAGGCGGGGTATTTTGCAGCCAGCATCGGAACTAGCAGTGAGGTTGGCAGCCCCATGATTGCAAAGAGTGAAAGCAAGAGTCCGCCCTGGGCGACGCTCACGCCGTTGTGCTCAATGAGCAATAGCGGTAACCAGGCAAACGAAACATACCCAAAGACACTTGTCATGCCCTGCATGCCAGCAATTGCCCAGGCGGTTGGCGAGCGCCAGATGGCTCGCTTGCCATCCTCATCCACCGCTCTCTTTTCTGGAGTCGAGTTTCCAAGAAGTGCAATAAGCGGGATTGCCGCAAGCACCGAGAAGATTGCCCACTGGCCAAGCGAGAAGCGCCAGCCAAAGGCTTCTGCAACCGGCACTGCCACAAAAGAACCCAGGGTCGCAGAAAGCGCAGTAAGGGTTATATAGAAGCTCGATACCAGCCCGACTCGGTTCGGGAAATACTTCCTAACCATCACCGGCATCAACACATTGCCGATGCCCATGCCCAAAAGCGACAGCAGGCTGCCGGCAAACAGCGAAGTTGAATCCCAAGCCAGTGCTCTTAGCGCGTGACCAAGAATGATCATCGCAATTGTGATCAAAAGTGTTTTCTCAACTCCGTAGCGCCTTGCTGGGCGGTAAGAGAGTGAGGTTGCGAGAGCGA
Source organism: uncultured Aquiluna sp. (assembly GCA_964593635.1). Classification (GTDB taxonomy): domain Bacteria; phylum Actinomycetota; class Actinomycetes; order Actinomycetales; family Microbacteriaceae; genus Aquiluna. The sequence goes on along the minus strand of CAZQHT010000037.1, from coordinate 6,283 downwards.
AGGAGAGCGGGGCTGCGATTCCAATTAGACCGATGGTCACAATCGGAAGCGGGATCTCCTTTTGGATGAAGGTAACCACCGGTGAAATCGAAGAAACGGCAGTTCTGAGGTTGAATGCCAACAGAGCAATTGTGAGAATCGCTACAAACTTGGCCGCCTGTTTATTCAACTAAGCCCTGAACCAATCTTGGAAGGTTTCGTGCAGCAGCGAGTTGGTTGCCAAAACCGATGAGGTCTCATCGGTTAGCTCAGAGCCCAGGGCTGTAAATTTTCCGCCTGCCTCTTCAACAATTGGAACTAGCGCTGCGATGTCGTAGATCTTGAGATCGTGCTCCGAAACCATCTCCAGCAGGCCCTCTGCGAGATACATGTAGCTCAAGAAGTCTCCGTAGGCGCGATCGCGCCAAACGTTTCTGGTCAACTCAATAAGTTCATGCATGAGCCCAGCCCTATCCCACTGCTGGATCGAGTTGAAGCTGATCGAAGAGTCCGAAAGTGATGACACCTTGGACACCTGGCACACTCGCACTGATCCGTCGACGTCCTTTGTAAAGGCTCCTGAACCGCGCTCTGCCCACCATCTGCGACCAAGGGCTGGAGCTGACACCACACTCAGCACAATCACACCGTCTACCCGAAGCGCAATCAAGCTCGCCCAGACCGGGACTCCGCGAAGGTAGTTCGCGGTCCCATCAATTGGGTCAATGACCCAACTGCGATTGGAGGCTTCAGTGTTGGCAAACTCCTCGCCAATCACAGAATCCTGAGGCCGAAACTGAGCGATGAGTTCCCGAAGCTTTGCCTCGACAGCTCGATCAGCATCGGTTACAGGGGTTCGGTCTGGCTTAGTTTCAATGTTTAGATCAAGCGCTCGAAACCGCGCCAATGAGATCTCATCGGCGGCATCCGCGAGCAACATCGCAAGGTCTAGGTCTTTCATCGAGTTCAATCTAGTGAACCAATCGAGTCGACAAGCCTTCTAAATGACTCAAGGCGCTTGGAAGCAAGTTCCCCGCTTGCAACTCGCTCGTCCAAACCACAATCTGGAGCGAGCGCGAGGTGGGAGCAATCCCTCGGGCAAAGCTTGGCTGCTTCGTCTAGGTCAGCAAAGCCTTTCAGCAGCCCCGCTGCATCGATGCCGCTAAGGCCAAAGGTTCTAATTCCTGGGGTGTCAACAATCCAGCCGTCGGTCACTGGTATGGCTTTGGCTGACGAGGAGGTGTGCTTACCCTTGCCGGTCAGGGCGTTCACTTCACCGGTTGCTCGCTTGTGCAGTGGAGCGATGGCATTGATGAGCGTGGTCTTTCCAACACCGGAGTGTCCCACCAAAACTGTGGTGTGGCCAGGAAGTAAGGCCTCAATATCTTGTTGATTGGGCTGATCTTTTTGGGTCTTCAGGATCTTCAAATCAAAACCTTCAAACCCGGCCAAAAACTCGCTCGGATCGCTCAGGTCGCACTTGGTCATTACCAGAATTGGCGCAATGCCAGCATGGTAGGCGGCGACGAGGTAGCGATCCACCAACCCTGAGCGCGGTTCTGGATTTGCCGCTGCCATCACAATCATTAGCTGGTCAGCATTGGCCACGATGGTCTGCTCGCCGGCTTCTGACTCATCGTTTGACCTCGATAGCTGAGTAATCCTTGGCTCAATCTTCACAATCCGAGCCAGTGCGCCTTTTTCGCCCGTGACTACTCCGTCGAGTCGGACTTGGTCGCAGGTGACAGCTCCCTCTTTGCGAAGCTCCTTGGCCAAAGTGGCAGTCACCTCGGTACCGTCCTCGAGCAAAACTCGATACCTGGCTAGGTGAACCTCTAGGACCATGCCTAGTGGCGCTGTATCAAAGTTGGGACGCCGCTTGGTTCGAGGTTTTGATCCCCTTGGGTTTGGACGAATTCGGACATCGTCCTCATCTAGGTAGTCACCCGAATCCAGCTGTCGGCTCATCGGCTCTCCAGCATCTGGGTCCAAAGCTTTGCAAATTCCGGCATGGTCTTTGAGGTGGTTGCGATGTTCTCAACCTCAACCCCTTCAACCGCCAGTCCGATAACGGCTCCAGTGGTGGCCATGCGGTGATCCTCGTAGGTGTGCCACTTGCCACCGTGAAGTTTTGCAGGATGAATCTCTAGGCCATCTGGAAGTTCTTGGCAGTTCCCACCCAGTCGATTTATCTCAGTGGTCAGCGCCTTGAGTCTGTCGGTCTCGTGGCCCCTTAGGTGAGCGATGCCAGTGATTCGGGATGGGGTCTCGCCCAAAGCAGCAAGCCCTGCGATTACAGGCGCAAGCTCGCCCCCAATTGAAAGATCAATGTCGATGCCCTGGATTGCACCGTTTCCCTGCAGCACAAGATCAGATCCCGATTTAGAAACCTTTGCGCCCATCAAGGGCAGAATTCGCTCGAACTCAGCTCCAACCTGGGTTGTCTTCTCAGGCCAGAGTGGAATGCGGATTTCTCCGCCGGTGACCATGGCTGCTGCCAGGAAGGGGCCTGCGTTTGAAAGATCTGGTTCGATGACCACTCTGCCGCCCGAGATCGCCCCCGGCTCAACTCGCCAGGTTCGCTCATCGATTGCCCTTGCATCCACGCCACGCTGACGCAGGGTTTCGAGTGTCATTTCGATGTGAGGGAGAGATGGTAGCTCTGCTCCGGTGTGCCTGAGTGTGAGGCCATCTGCAAACTTTGGCGCAACCAAAAGTAGCCCCGACACAAACTGTGATGAGGCGGTGGCATCGATCTCCAGCTCTCCACCTGAAACTGCTCCTGCGCTGGAGACCGTGAAGGGCAAACCGTTAGTGGCGGAGTTGACCTCAGCGCCAAGGGCCCTGAGCGAATCGATTGTGGTGTGCATTGGCCTGCGCCTCGCACCCTCATCACCATCGAATTCAACGGTTCCGTTGACCAAAAGAGAAAGTGGAGGAACAAAGCGCATCACCGTGCCGGCCAGACCGCAGTCGATGCTGACGTCTGCCTTCAGTGGGCCAGGTGTGACCAAGAGGTCTTCTCCCTGCCAGACGAACTGGGTACCCAAAAGTGTGAGCGCGTCAATCATGAGCCTTGAGTCGCGGGACACAAGCGGTGCGACTAGAAGCGTTTCTGAGTCAGCTAGTGCCGAGAGCAAGAGCTCTCTGTTTGTGAGCGACTTTGAGCCGGGTAGCGAAACCACTGCGTTAAATGGTTTGCCCATGGGGGCTGGCCAGAAAGGGAATTCGCTCATTGGGCTCAAGAATACAAGCCCAACACCCCGAAGGGGCTATCGGTTTAGGCGCTCAAACCATGGCTAGGGTTGCTCGAGTGAGTGAATCTACAGTTATTGAACAAGAGCCCTCGGGACCAAAGCCCTCCATCGAACACCTGCCTGTTTCGATTTTTGCCTCTGTGATGGGGATTGGAGGTTTGGCTCTGGCAATTGCTCAGTTCGAAACTACCCTTGGGTTTGCCTCAACCATTTCTCCGATTTTTGCCGGGCTTACGGGAATCCTCTGGCTCGTGCTTGCAGGGCTTTATCTATTCAAACTGCTTCGCTATCCGGAGGCAGTTCAGGCTGAGCTCAACCACCCGATTCGGCTGAGCTTTTTCCCAACCATTTCTATCGGCGTGATTCTTGTGTCGCTGAACCTTTTGCCTTATTCAGTCTTGGGAGCCACGGTTGCATTCTGGATGGCGGTGTTGGGTCAGATTATCTTCACCCTGATTGTTCTGAATCGCTGGCTGCACCTCGATCACTACAAGGTTGAGCACAACTCGCCGGCTTGGTTTATCCCAATTGTTGCCAATGTCTTGATCGCTGTGCCGGGTGCTCAGCTCGGCTACACCGAGGTGAGCTACTTCTTCTTTGCCATCGGAACCATTCTTTGGCTGCCCATGCTTGGGGTTGCACTCAACAGGGCATTCTTCTTCGCAGGCCTTCCACTAAAGCTGCGGCCAACGCTTTTTGTGATGATTGCCCCTCCCGCACTGATCTTCTTGGCTTGGGTGGAGCTAAAGTCCAGGGCTTTGGATGACTTTGCCGTGGTGCTGTTTTTCTTTGCACTGTTTGTGGTCTTGATGCTGGTTTCGCAGTTCAAGTACTTCATTCGAGTTGAATTCAGCCTTACCTACTGGTCATACACATTCCCGCTCACAGCGGTCACCATTGCGGCATTCACCTTCTACTCAATAGTGCCCCAGCTGCACTATTTGATCATTGCACTGAGCCTGTTTACCGTCACTTTCTTTGTGGTTCTGATGGTTTCGGTGCTAACGATTAGGTCTGCAATCCTGGGAAAAATCTGTTTGCCCGAATAACTAGGTTCAAACACCCCTACACTCGCTAGTGATGTCTCAAGAGAAGTCCGAGAAGCTTAGAAGCTTCGAACAGCAGGCCTTGCCGCTGATGCCGCAGCTATACGGAGCTGCCTTACGTTGGACCAGAAATCCAAGCGATGCCGAAGATCTAGTTCAAGAGACTTTCGCCAAGGCCTTTGTGGCATGGGCAAAGTTTGAACAGGGCACGAATTTGAAGGCTTGGCTTTTCAGAATCATGACCAACACCCACATCAATCTCTACAACAAGCGCAACAAAGATCAGGCAAAGACTGCCCTTGATGATCTTGAGGATTGGCAAATCGGTAAGGGTGAATCAATCACCTCGATCTCCACCCGCTCCGCTGAGGCCGAGGCTATGGATAACCTGCCTTCCGGCATCATCAAGCAGGCACTCGATCAGATTCCTGAAGAGTTCCGCATGGTGGTCTACTACGCGGTTGTCGAGGGCTTGCCCTATGCGGAAATCGCAGATGTCATGGGCACTCCTGTGGGAACAGTAATGTCAAGACTTCACCGCGGGAAGAAATTGCTGAAAACTTTGTTGTCTGATTATGCGAGCCAAGAGGGGTATCGCGTAGAAGCTGGAAAGGAGTGAGTGTGAAGCACTTAGATTGCGAAGAAGTGAAGAAGAGCGTTCACGAATATCTACACTCCGAGCTTCACGAGCCAGAGCTTGACTCCGTAACCGCTCACCTCGCGAACTGCGACAGCTGCGAGCAGCACTACGACATTGAAATTGTCTTCAACCAGGTTATTCAGCGCTCCTGCGACGAAGCCCCCACATCGGAGCTAGCAGAGCGAGTGATGCAGCGCCTTAGAGAGATCCAAGACCACGACTAATCGGCTTCAGTAAGCCCTAGCCACTCAAACCATCCCTTGTTCAGCACCAACCAAGCCATTAGGCCGTAGCCAACCTGTCCAGGGAGTTTGCGGGAATGAGTTGAAACCTCCTGCAGCCAGCCCTCATGGTCCTTCAGCGGCCTAAAGCAGTCCACATAAGTAATCTGGCGGCGCTTCACAACGTCTTCGAACCCTGCGTTCAGCTGATCGATCTCAAAATCAAGCTCTGCAACTCCGGTTGGGGTTGGACCAATCACGAAGATCTTGACGCCCTCTCTGGCGGCCTCATCCAGCAAAGACGCCAGGTTTAGCCTGGAGCGGGAAATCGTGAGCTCAGCCTTGATGTCAGCAGTGCCGAGTGCCACCACAAGATAGTTTTCGGTGTCTGGGCTAAATCGAGGCATTGCCTCGAGCTTCCAGCGCTCTAGCAGCTCGCTGGAGGACTCATTCACCATGGCAAGTGGAAAGAGTGCAACATCCTCGTTTTGTGGCAGGCGAGCCTGAACTCGACCCAACCAGCCCAAGCCCTTAGGGTCCCCAGCGCCCGAGAGTAACTCGTCGCCGAGAATAACAACCCTGAGTTGTCGCAAACTAGGCCCCGAATGCTCGCTGGATTAGGTCCGCCTGCTCAGCTGCGTGGCGCTTTGCCGAACCGGAAGCCGGTGAGGCAGAAGCTGGGCGTGAGACGTTGCGGAAGTTGATTCCATACTTAGGCATGAATAGACCCATGTAGGTCCAAGGACCCTGGTTCGCAGGCTCATCCTGAACCCAGCGCAACTCAGCGTTAGGGAACTGCTCGATAGCTGCCTTCATCTCTTCAACCGGAGTCGGGTAGAGCTGCTCAACGCGAACAATTGCGGTGTCGCCGGTGCCACGCTTCTGAGCTTCTGCAAGCAGATCCCAGTAGATCTTGCCGCTGCAGAACAGCACCTTGGTGACCTTGGCTGGGTCCAGGTTCTGCTCATCGTTGATCACGGGCCTAAAGCCACCCTGAGTAAAGTCCTCAACCGCGGAGGAAGCTGCCTTTAGGCGGAGCATCGACTTTGGTGCAAAGACAATCAGTGGACGCTTCGGCTCGGAGAATGCCTGGCGACGCAGTAGGTGGAAGTGGCTCGCTGGAGTCGATGGCTGAGCAAC
>CAZQHT010000036.1:6604-10053 GCA_964593635.1 uncultured Aquiluna sp. | reverse complement strand
ACGGAAGCCTGTCCGAGCGGCCGATGGAGCTGGTCTTGAAAACCAGTGGACAGAAATGTCTCGTGGGTTCGAATCCCACGGCTTCCGCCATTTTTCCTAGAGAGAATCCAGCTTTTCTCTCTAGACTTGTCTGGTGAGTCAGTCCGAATACACCTTCGTAACCCCCAGGCCTAAGCGCCGGGGCTGGCTAAAGAAAACATTCATCGCGATGGCGACAGTGACCGGCCTTGTCGCAGCCCTTCTCGGCGGCGGTTACGTCTACCTAACGACGACCTTGAATGCCGCTGGAATCGATGTTTATGGTTCAGACGGCGAGGAGTTCAAACTCCCAACCGCAGAGGAGATCAACGGTCCGATCAATATTTTGCTGATCGGATCTGACACTCGAGCAGGCCAAGGCTCAACTGCATACGGACCAGAGGGTGCTGAGCTTGCGGATGTAATCATCCTGATTCACGTCAGCCAGGATCGTTCGAACGCAGTTGCGGTTTCTTTCCCGCGTGACCTGATGATCTCTGTGCCTGGCTGCCCGAATCCAGATGGTGGCGAACGATTCCCTGCTCAAGACCTGGTGCAAATCAACGCCACCATGAATACCGGTGGACCTGCCTGCACGCTGATTGCTATCCAGGCTCTAACTGGTGTGCAGATCCCCTACCTCGCGATGATCGACTTCAAGGGCGTAATCGCCATGAGCGAGGTTGTGGGTGGCGTAAATGTTTGTGTGGCTGAAGACATCAATGACCCCAAGACCAATCTCTATCTGGAGGCCGGCGAGCACTCGCTGGTTGGTGACCAGGCGCTTGCATTCCTAAGAACCCGCTACGGAGTTGGCGATGGGTCTGACCTTTCTCGGATTTCCAACCAGCAGGTCTTTATGACCTCGCTGGTTAGAAAGCTCAAGGACGATGGGGTTTTGTCTAACCCATTCAAGATGCTCACCATTGGCACCGCAGCTCTTGAGAACATGACCCTTTCCAAGTCACTCACCAACATCGGAATCATGTTGGGTATGGCTCGAGAAGTGAACCAGGTCGACCTAGACATGATCACCTTCCTCAAGCTCCCGGTCTATGGCATGAGCGGTGCAAATGCTGGACGAGTTGCACTAATTGAAGAGAAGGCAAACTTCCTGTTTGAAAAGATCGCCAATGATGAGCCGCTGATCTTGGCTAAGGCGAACGTTGGGTCGGGAGCGGTAGTAGCCGAGGAGGAAGCTCCGGCTGAAGGCGTTGAGGTTGTGGCACCCGAGGGCACAGCCACCACCAGCCCAGGTCCTGAGCCACTTCCGGATTGGGTCCAGGGAACCAAGGCCTCAGTCAAGAGCTGTTCCAAGTAATTAGCGCTGGCTATCGGTTTTCTTGTAGGCTGATGCAGCATCTTGGAGACGTCGCATAGCCCGGTCGAGTGCGCCTCACTGCTAATGAGGTAGGGGTCTTAAAAGCCCCTCGGAGGTTCAAATCCTCTCGTCTCCGCCAGTTTTATCCGTGATTCGTTTGCCCAACGTTCACCTTTTCCCCTACAGTAAATAACGCTGGGGGAGTATTCCTTCGCAGCAGTCTCGTCAATACGGCGCAAGCCCGGGATTGCTGGTCACATCTAGGTGTGACGGGAGAGACTCAGTATTCGTCTAACAACGGGGTTAACGACGCTGTTTCCCTGATGTTCTGCGGATCTGGCTTCCTGACTGGAAGTTTTCATTTCTTTGGAGGAACAACAGTGAAGAAATTCGCAATCGCAGCAACCACCTTCGCCCTGGTTGCATCAACAATGTCTTTGGCTCCAGCAGCCAACGCCAACACAAGAGCTGAGAACGCTCGCTACGGTCTTGCATGCGCCACAACTGGCCAGCTTGCAGCCAAGCGCGGTGCTGATGGCAGCGACCTAGTTTGCCGCGTAGCTCCGCAGGGAAGCTTCAAGGGCAAGCGTATTTGGCAGTACGCCAAGTGGCCAACCATCCGCTCAATGGACGTCCTTGTTCCAGCAGGTGCTGGCGGTGGCTATGACACCACCGCTCGCCGCATGATGGAAGCAATGAAGGCCGAAGGAGTTCTCCAGTCTGACGCCACCTACCGAAACCTTCCAGGTGCTGGTGGAACCACTGGTCTGTCCAGCTTCCTAAACAACGACACCGGTCGCTCTGGCCGCGCACTGATGATGGGCTTCGCCCTTGTTGGTGGAGTTCAGTCAACCAAGGTGAACTTCAAGAACTCCGATGCAGTTGCAGCAGCTCGCCTAATGGGTGAGTTCGAGGTAATCGTGGTTCCTGCTAACTCCCCTTACAAGACCCTTGCAGACCTAGCTGCCGACATCAAGGCTAAGAAGACCGCCTTGCCAATCGCTGGTGGAAACCTTGGTGGTATTGACCACTTCACCGCCGTGCAGGTTTACGAGGCATTGGGTCTTTCCATCAAGGACCTGAACTACATCGTTTACTCCGGTGGTGCTCAGGTAACCACAGCTCTACTAAACGGAACTGCTCGCGCAGGCATCTCAGGTTGGGGTGAGTTCAAGGCTCAGGTTGAGGCTGGAACTCTTCGCCTACTTGGTGTTTCATCCGCAAAGCGCGTTGCTGGCATCCCAGCTCCAACCTTCACCGAGGGTGGCGTAAAGGTAGTTGCAGCTAACTGGCGTGGACTGATGCTTCCAAAGGGAACTTCAAACGCTAACCGCGACTTGGTTATCCGTGCCCTAGACGTCACCCGCAACGGTGAGGCTTGGAAGAACACTCTGAGGACAAACGTCTGGAGCAACAACTGGATGGCGGGCGACGCCTACAAGGTGTGGCTAGAGTCCGAAGAAGCCAAGATCAAGAAGCTGTACACCGACCTAGGTCTATAACTCTGTGATTAAAGCTCCAAAGCAGATTGCAAAGGGGGAGCTGGTATTTACCAGCTTCCTCTTTGCAACTTCAATAGTTGTATTAGTTGACACCGCAAACATGATCGAATCCAACGCAGTTGGATTCGTGGGACCCAGAATCTTCCCACTCATGGTTGGCGGGCTGATGTTTTTCCTCTCAGCAATCCAGCTTCTGCTGGTTCTCGGTGGCGCCAAAGGCGAACCTGAGAGCATTGAGGCTGGAGTAAAGCAAGACACACCAAACTGGAAATCATTTGGACTGGTTGTCACCGCACTTGTTCTTTACGCAAGCCTCATTGAGATCCTTGGCTTCTTGATCATGGGTCCAATCCTTTACTTCTTGATCGGCAAGGCAATCGGGGTAAAGAACAACAAGATTTTGGCAATCGTTGCCATCATCCTCAGCGCGCTTGTCTTCCTGGGCTTTACCCAGGGCCTCTCGCTGTATCTGCCGCTCGGCTTTGAGTTCCTCAGGCCAGATGCCGAACTGGACGGTGGTTGGTAATGGATTACTCAGATTTCTTACAGGGGTTCGCGGCTTCGCTTACCTGGACCAACCTTGCGTTTGGTCTGCTTGGAACCATCCT
>CAZQHT010000036.1:0-6504 GCA_964593635.1 uncultured Aquiluna sp. | reverse complement strand
GCCTCCCCAACCATCGCCTGGATCGGTGTTCGCATGACACCGGCAGACTTCTTTGCCCTCATGGTCTTGGCCTTTGGAACAGTCGGTGCAGTTTTGGGTCAGTCTGTGATTCGAGGCCTGCTATCGCTCTCGACGGGTCTGGTTATTGGCCTAATCGGTCTAGACCTACAAACCGGTTCTAGTCGTCTGACCTTCGACATTCCTCGAATGACCGACGGAATTGAGACCGTAGTTCTGATTGTGTCGCTGTTTGCACTCGGTGAGGTTCTCTACGTTGCCCTCTACGGCCAACTTGGCGTAGCGGACCGCAACTCATTCAAGGGCTTTGCAACCATGACGAAGTCCGACTGGAAGCGCTCCTGGGGCCCATGGCTTCGAGGAACAGCAATTGGTTTCCCAACCGGCGTAATTCCTGCTGGTGGCTCTGAGCTACCTACCTTCCTGAGCTACAGCTTGGAGAAGAAACTCGCCAAGAAGAAGCACAACGAGTTTGGCAAGGGTGCTATCGAAGGTGTTGCTGGTCCTGAAGCGGCAAACAACGCGAACGCAGCTGGTGCAATGGTGCCGCTACTAGCGCTTGGTCTTCCAACCAGCGCAACAGCGGCAGTAATGCTCGCAGCCTTCCAGCAGTTCGACATCCAGCCAGGACCACTTTTGTTCACAGACCAGCCCATGTTGGTCTGGACTCTGATTGGTTCGTTGTTCATCGGTAACTTCCTGCTTTTGGTGTTGAACCTTCCGCTTGCTGGTGTTTGGGCCAAGCTTTTGCTTATCCCAGCCCCATACCTCTACGGCGGCATCACGCTCTTTGCATTGGTGGGTGCCTACGTTCTAAACGGTGAGCCGTTCGATATCTGGGTGGGAATCATCATCGGTGTCTTGGGCCTTCTGTTTAGGCGATTTGGTTACCCCGTCACACCTTTGATTCTCGGTGTGATTTTGGGACCGATGGCCGAACAGGAGTTCCGCAGAGCCCTTCAGGGCTCAGCAGGAGACCCGGGCATTTTGATCGACACCCCATTCTCAATTGCGATCTACATCCTGCTGGCAATTGCGATTGCCACTCCGAAACTCTTCGCACTTTGGAAGAAAAAGCAAAACGCATAAATGAAGTTGTTCAGCGCGAGCAATAGCCGTTGGCTATTGCTCGTTCTGCTTAACTCGGCCTTTATTCAGGCTGGGGTTTATGTGGTGCGGCCAATGATCACCTATCGAGCGGTTGATCTCGGGGCAGACGCCGTGTTGGTTGGTTTGGTTGGTTCGGCCTTTGCAATCGCACCGCTTTTCTTTGCCATTCAAATGGGCAAGTGGGTAGATCGCGGTAGAGATGGCACCGCCTTAGTGGTTGGTTCTCTTCTCGCTCTGGTTGTCACGGTTGGTCTGATCTTCTTCGAGTCACTGGCCTTTTTGTTTATTGCTATGCCGCTACTTGGAATCGGGCATTTGTTTGCAATGACTGGCGGTCAGACCATGATCGCCAATCGCTCCCCCGATCCAAAGTACGAGCGAAACTTCGGATTACTGACTTTCTATGCATCTGTTGGTCACGCGATTGGTCCTTTTGTGGGAGGTGTATTGGCGGACCGCGGAGGCATTGATGTTGAGGTGAATTCAGCACTGTGGTTCGCTGTCGCACTCTTCGTGTTTGCTGGGCTCAGTGTCGCTTCGCTCTACCGCAAGAACCTCCGTCCGCGATCCACTCCCGAGGTGAGTGCGGGAGCAGTTCGAAGGGTTCTGGGCGTAAAGGGCTACAAGCCTGCGATTTTTGTGGCCGCATCTTCCACGGCAGTAGTGGATGTGATGCTGATCTTCTTGCCACTACTGGGCAGGGAGCTGGGGTTGGGATCTTCTCAGATTGGTATCTTGCTGGCCATCAGAGGAATCGCCTCAATGGGGGTTCGAATAGTTCTTGGCCGAATCAACGACCGCTATGGGATGAAGACCATCCTCAATGCTGGAGCGCTAATTACTCTGCTGGGTTCGATATCGATTGCCTTCATCATCGACTTCTTCTGGCTGGCGTTGGCGATTGCCATCACTGGATTTGCCATGGGTATTGGCCAGCCAGCGACTATGGCTTGGGTCTCAAGAATCTCAGACCCAGACAGTCGCGGGTTGGCGATTTCGATCAGGCTTTCATCTAATCGGCTTGGTCAAGTTGTGGTGCCAGTGGTTGCTGGAGCACTTGCAGTTTCGGGTACCGGAGCGGTGTTCCTATTACTTGCTGCCTTACAGGCTGCTTCGATCGCCGTTACCAGCAAAGCGCTCAAGTAATCGATTCGCAATCCACCTGCCGTGGCAGCTAGCATGGGGCGAAGTCTGAGAGGAGTAGGCGAAGTCGGGCAGCACCACTTCACCGCAGACCTTCAATGAAGAAGTTGCTAAAGCGCACATTGATCTGGGTTCTCGCCCCAGTGCTTGCCATTGCCATGTCAGTGACATCCTTCACGCTCGTGATTCGTTACCCGAACCCGATTGATGCTCTAGCCTTGGCTCAGAGCCTGCCCTCCACCCAACCGGCTCTGATGACCACCCACAAGATCAAGGCAGCTTCGCTGCCTCATGTGTGGGAGGTAGCAATCTCACAGGAGTCACTCCCCAAGACTTTTTCTTTCGAGGGCAGGGAGTACAACACCCAAGATTTACTTCGTGCTACAGCAACCAACGCTCTGCTGATTGTTCGTGACGGAGTTATCACCTACGAGGACTACTCGGATGGCTTTGCGAAGAACCAGATAACCAACACCATGAGCATGGGCAAAACCATGGTTGGTATTGCTGCCGGAGCACTCATCTCTGATGGGCTCATGCGTGAGCAAGAGTCGATAGTCACCTACCTACCTCAGTTTGCAAACATCCCAGAGCTTGAGGATGTCACCATTCAGCACCTGCTTGATATGCAGTCCTGCATCGGCATCGATGAGGACTACCCATCAGGTCCAGCTGGCTGGGGCTTCCCGATAGCTCAGATGTTTGCCACCACCGACATGGAGTTTGTGCTTCAAAACAACCTCAAGGTGGTTTGTGATCCAGGCAGCGAAGAGTATGTCTACCGCTCCATCAACACACAGCTGCTGGGCATGGCCATCACCTCGGTAACGGGTGTTTCGCTGGCCGACTACTTCGCCTCAAAGGTTTGGGAGAAGGTTGGTGCCTCAACCGACGCCAGCTGGGCGGTCGACAGAGTTGGTGGTTGGGAGAAGTCCTACTGCTGCTTCAACGCAACCGCGAGAGACCTAGCGCTAGTGGGAGGAGTGTTCCTGAATCAGGGCAGGGTGGCGTTCGGGGCATCGTCTCAGCAGGTCGTGTTGAGTCAGGACTGGTTCTCGAGGATGACCACTCCAGCAAAAGTTTGGTTTGGTGGTTTTGGCTCGGAGCGCTTTGGCGCAAACATGTGGCACCGGCCATCGGGCTCCTACCTAACCCAGGGCTATCGGGGCCAGTTCATGATCATGAACCCAAAAACCAACACCATCGTCATCAAGCTCTCCGATGATGTTGAGAGCCTCTACTACGACGAGTCCCTCGCGCTAGTAGAGCTACTCAGCAACTAGTCCTCGCTGATTTTCGGACTAAGTCCACCAACTACACAGGAATCTTTACGGTTGGTGTGGGAGTTTTACCCATAGACAACTTATGTCCCGCCCAGGCGGCTCAAGAGAGAAGCAAGAATGAAGAAGCGGCGTTGGCCTTGGGTCCTAGGAGCAACAGCTACTGTTGCGGCGGTTATTGGCGGGTTTATCTTTACTAACCTCAACCAAACAGTTGAGTACGAGACCTATGAGGTCAAGTCCACTGAGGTCATCAAGACCGTATCCGCAAATGGTCAGCTTGCCGAGTCTCAACTTCTCGCCTATGGTCCCAGCGAAGAGCCAGTTCTAGTTTCCGCCAACGGCTCCCCTGCAATTCCAGTTCAGTTTGGAATCAGCCTCGAAATCGATGAGATCGAAGTCAAGTCCGGCGACAGCGTGAAGGCCGATGATGTTTTGTTCAGCTACTTCAACCAAACGGGCCAAAGTGTCGAGGTTGTGGCAATCGCAGATGGCCTAGTTCGATCGGTAGACACCGCAGCGGGGCTTAGAACCTCCGGATCAGTTGTAACGGTAGGTAGCGCAGAGCCGATTGTGGCGGTGTTTGTCAGCGAGTATGACGCCGACCTAGTGAGCCTTGGCCAAAAGACCAGCATTGAACTTGATGCCATCAACGCAGTATTTGAAGGTGAAGTAGTCCGTATCGGACAGGTTGCTCAGTCGGTCAGCGGCATCAAGCAGTATGAGGTCTTGGTCGAGGTGAGCGAGATTCCAGCCGGTGCAAGATTCGGCATGAGCGCAACCGCTGAGATCGAGGTTCAAAAGAAGACCGATGTGCTGGCAGTCCCTATGGGCGCGCTAATTGGCGATGTGCCAGAGGTTGAGATTCTCACAACCGATTCCGAGGGCAACCAAACCGTGTCCCTGGTCAAGGTAGAACTTGGTCTTTCAGGAGACAGTCTGGTTGAGGTAACCGGTGGCCTAACTGCTGGAGACTTGGTCATCACAGGCGTCAGCGGCTCAATCCCAAGCCCAGTGAACTTCGGACCGCCTCCGGGAGCTCGAAACAGTGGCTAACCCTGTTGTCGAACTAGAGGATGTTCGACGCGAATACCTGGTTGGCGATCAAAAGACTGTCGCGCTTGATGGAGTAACACTCTCGATTGAGCACGGTGAGTTCGTAGCAATTGTTGGTCCATCGGGCAGTGGCAAGTCCACCATGATGAACCTGATTGGCTGCCTCGATAGACCAAGCTCAGGAGTTGTGCGGATTGCATCAGATCCAACCAGCGAGCTAAACGACAACGAACTGACAAGTTTGCGATCCAAGGCGATTGGCTTTGTGTTTCAGCAGTTCCAACTGCTACCAAACACCACTGCCATCGAAAACGTAATGGCTCCACTTTTGTATCAGGGAGTTAGCTCTAAGCAGGCGAAGCAAGCCGCAACCGAAATGCTCACCAAGCTTGGCTTGGGTGACCGCTTGAACTTCGACCGCAATCGACTCTCTGGTGGTCAGCAGCAGCGCGTTGCCATCGCGAGAGCACTGGTTACCAGCCCCGACATCGTCCTAGCCGATGAGCCCACCGGAGCACTGGATTCAAAAACCGGTGCTCAGGTTATTGAACTCCTTCAGGAGCTGAACCAAGAGGGCAGGACCATCATTCTGATCACGCACGACCTCGAAATTGCAGCCAGTGCTCCAAGACGAGTGTTCCTGCGCGATGGTCGCATCGAGCGCGATGAGCGAGGTGTGAAATGAGGCTTCTCGGAACAGCAAGACTTGCGCTAAACCGAATTTGGGCAACCAAGATTAGGTCACTTCTAACCATGCTCGGAGTTGTGATTGGTGTCGCCGCAATTGTTGCCCTCACATCAATCGTTGATGGCGCTTCTCAGGGCATCAACAAATCTCTTGCCACCCTTG
This sequence comes from uncultured Aquiluna sp., assembly GCA_964593635.1. Classification (GTDB taxonomy): domain Bacteria; phylum Actinomycetota; class Actinomycetes; order Actinomycetales; family Microbacteriaceae; genus Aquiluna. The sequence goes on along the minus strand of CAZQHT010000036.1, from coordinate 1,047 downwards.
GCACTAACCAGCTCAACATCACTGCCATGGCTCCAGATGCTCTCACCGAGCAAGATGCTGAAGCCCTCGCAGGACTCGAAGGTGTTTCGGTGATGTTCGTTCAGGCCCAGAACGAGGGAACGATTGCAACTCAGGACAAGCGAGTGAATGCCCGCCTGGTTGGAGTCTCTTCTCAGTACTTTGACGCGGTCAAGCCCGAGATTGCGATGGGCGCCTACCTCTCAGACAGCAAGTTTGCAGCCGAGGCAAAGGACGTTGTGTTTGGTGCAGATGCGGCCAACGACCTTGGCCTCACCTCAGACATGCTTGGTCAAACCGTGAAGCTCAACGGTCAGGACTTCAGACTCGTTGGAGTGCTGGATGACCAGGCTGGTTTTGGAACCAATGGCCGGGTTTATGTCACTTTGGATTCTGCGCGAAAGCTCTTTAGCCAGTACCCATATGTTTCAAGCATTGTGGTGCAGGCTGACACGCCTGAGGCTGTGGATGCCTTGCAGCTGGCGAGCGATCGCCTGCTGCGAGAGCGCTATGGCCTCAGCGCAGAAACCGATGCCCGCTACACAATCACCAACCAGGCCTCGCTGATTGCTGCCGTCAGCAGCATCACCGACACCCTTGGACTCTTGCTCACCGGAATCGCTGGCATCTCGCTTATTGTCGGTGGCATCGGAATCATGAACATCATGCTGGTCTCGGTGAGAGAGCGAACCCGAGAGATCGGCGTTAGAAGAGCCATTGGAGCCAAGCAGTCCAACATCCTCACCCAGTTCTTGATTGAGGCGATTGTGTTGTCGCTGGCCGGAGGTGTAGTTGGTCTAATCTTGGGCCAAATCGCAGCGTTCTTCCTGGCGATCATCGGCGATTGGGTCTTCTCAATTCAGCTCGAGACGGTTCTATTGGCCCTTGGCTTCAGCCTTGTGGTTGGCGTTCTGTTCGGTGTTTGGCCTGCCAGAACAGCAGCCAAGCTAGAACCGATTGATGCCCTGCGCTTCGAGTAGTTGGCTGGAGTGAGGGCAAATCGCACCTTGTCCAGATGCGGGGAAATCT
>CAZQHT010000035.1:0-10458 GCA_964593635.1 uncultured Aquiluna sp. | reverse complement strand
CACAAATGAGTTGATGGGGTCCAAGGTCACTTTTGCAGTCGCGGAGCGGTCGAAGCCCTTTAGAGCCGCGGATAAGGTCTTCTTTGGCGTCTCAACGGCAGCGGCCTACAGCGCCATTGTCATCATTCTTTTGATCCTGATCTTCTTGATGCAGCGAGCTGCCCCAGCCTTCCAGGAGCAGGGAGTCCTCGAGTTTGTGTTTGGTACCGGTTGGGAAGTTGGCCAGGACAACGCCGGCGACATAATCATGCGCATCGGCCCGCAGCTTTACGGAACGCTGCTGATTGCCGCTCTCGGAACGCTCATGGCTGTTCCGATGGCAATTTCGATTGCTTACTTCATCGTCTTTCTAGCTCCACGCTGGTTGAGCTCAGCGACCACAATCCTGATTGACCTTCTGGCTGCAATCCCATCGGTCGTGATTGGCCTCTGGGGACTGGTGGTCTTCGGACCTGTTGCAGTGGAGTGGGCGACCATCTTGCACGAGAGCCTGGGTTGGATTCCAATTTTCGCTCACGAATCTGGAACCTTTACCAACTCTCCTTTCATTGCATCGCTAATCGTGTCAATCATGATTGTCCCGATCATCGCCTCGGTTACCCGTGAGATTTTCTCCCAGATGGACCGCGAGGTCATCAACGCGGCAATGGCTCTTGGAGCTAACCGCGAATCCGCTTTCCGCAAGGTGATCATGCCGACTTCGGCTGGAGGCATTACAGGTGGCGTGCTCTTGGCCCTGGGTCGCGCGATGGGCGAGACCGTAGCAATCTTCTTCGTTTTGAACTTGGTTTACGACCGCTTCAACTGGTACGAGATTTTGGAGCCAGAGGGCGGAAACGTGGCTTCGTTGATCTTGGCAAAGTTCGGTGAAGCAACCGAGCGTGAGGTTGCCGGTTTGATGGCCGCTGGGGTTGTGCTCTTCGTTGTTACCTTGATCGTGAACGCAATCGCCTCCTACATCGTGGCCAAGAGCCAGCCTTGGAGAAAGCTATGAGTGTGACCAGAACTGAGCCGGTCGCAAGACCGAAGAACGCAGCTCCTTGGAGTAAGACTCCCGGCAACATTCGGTTGGCCATCACTATTGCGAGCATTGTCCCAGCTGCAATTGCACTGACCTATTTGTTCCTTTCAGGCACCCCATTCATCGTTGTGCTTTTCACTGTCTTTTTGCCGCTGCAGATCCTCGGAGGCGCCTATGCCGGGTATGTAGCCCATGGCGCACGCGGCATGCTCGATGGGCTGTTGGTCGTCATGACCTTCTTCCTCGGCGGATTCGTTTTGGTGATGTTGAGCTCAGTGCTCATCTCTGTGGTCGTCACCGGTAGCGAGGCGATGAGCCCCCACTTCTTTTTGCAAAACGGTAAGTATGTCGGACCGACCACCGACCTAAGCTACGGCGGACTCGGACACTCGATCGTCGGGACTCTTCTAATCGTTGCGCTAACATCGGCCATCACAGTTCCGCTTGGTATCGCAACGGCCGTCTACATCACAGAAACCCAAGGTAAGTCCCGTGGGTTGGTTCAGACCTTGCTGCAAGCCATGGCAGGGTTACCTTCGGTTGTTGCGGGCCTATTCATCTTCTCGATGCTGATCATCTCGGGAGTGACCAGCTATGCCGGCTTCGCCGGTTCACTGGCACTGGTTCCGCTGATGCTTCCAACCGTTGCTCGTGTCGCTGAGGAGTCACTTCGACTGGTTCCCAGGGAACTTCGCAATGGTGCCTTGGCTCTCGGTGCACCTTCGTGGAGAGCTTTCTTCATGGTTACACTGCCGGCCGCTAAGTCCGGAATGGTCACCGCAGTCCTTCTTGGAGTGGCTCGAATCGTCGGTGAGACAGCGCCACTGCTACTGACAATCTTTACGAGCAACAGCACAAACCTCAACATGTTTGAGGGCGGTATGTCCGCGCTCCCTAGCTTCCTATTCCTAAACCTAAACGAGGGAACCTCAGGGTCGACTGCCAGAGCATGGGGCGCTGCACTTGCCATCATGATCGTGGTGTTGATTCTGTTTGCCTCCGCGAGGTTTGCTTCCCGTCCTGCCTCTTTGGCCAAGCAGAAGAAGAGAAACAAGAAATGACCGCGACTAACTTCGAGCACCTAGAGACCGACAACATCAACGTCTGGTTTGGTCAGCGCCACGTTCTGAAGGACGTGTCCCTTGTCTTTCCAAACAACGAGGTAACTGCGCTGATCGGCCCATCGGGTTGTGGCAAATCGACTTTCATTAGGACCCTAAACCGCATGCACGAGCTCATCCCGGGCGCTGGTCTGGGTGGTCGAGTGCTTCTAGATGGCGAGGACATTTACTCAGAGGGTGTTGACCCTGTGGATGTCCGACTAAAGATCGGCATGGTTTTCCAAAAGCCGAACCCATTCCCAACGATGTCCATCAAGGAGAACGTCATCTCCGGCCTCAAGCTCTCCGGGCGCAAGCTCACCGGAGCAGAGGAGCTTGTAGAGACCTCACTTCGCAGGGCTTCTATGTGGAATGAGGTTAAGGACCGTTTGGACGATGCCGCCCTCTCACTTTCTGGAGGACAGCAGCAACGTTTGTGCATCGCACGCGGTTTGGCAATGAGCCCAGATGTGATGTTGATGGATGAGCCATGTTCAGCGCTAGACCCAGGCTCAACTCGTCGAATTGAAGAGACAATTTTGGAGCTCAAGGAGAACATGACAATCGTCATCGTTACCCACAACATGCAGCAGGCACAGCGAGTAGCCGACCGCACGGCATTCTTCCTAGCGGAGGAAGGCGAGCCTGGCCGAGTAGTCGAGTTTGGAACCACCGAGCAGGTATTCCGCAACCCGGTTGATGCCCGAACCAATGACTACGTAAACGGCCACTTCGGTTAATCCAGCGTTCACATATGGTTGCGAAGCCGTTCACTAAGTGAAGGGGAGAGGTTAACCGACATTGGTTGAACTACTGAGGCAGGCATTGCAATCTAAAAACTTAGGAGAAAAAATGCGCAAAATAAGGGGAATCTTGCTGGCTACCGCTCTGGTGGCGGCATCATTGGTTGGCGCTCAGCCAGCTTCAGCAGACTCAATCGCAGGATCCGGATCTTCCTACGCAGGAAAGATGTTCCGTGAGTGCATCGCTGGATACACCCAGCACACTGTTGCTTACCCAGACGGTGGTTCTGGCCGCGGCAAGCGCGACTTCGCTGGTGGCATCACCGCATTCGGAGCGTCTGACTCACTTTACTCAGCCACTGAAACTAAGCCTCGCTTCAAGTTCACCTACATCCCAGCCGTTGCTGGCCCTATCGCAGTTGCATACAACGCTCCTGCTCTAAAGACCGTGCGCATGTCCCCAGCACTTATCGGTGACATCTTCCTGGGCAGGGTCACCATGTGGAACGACAAGGCCATCGCCGCTGAGAACAGGGGTGTCCGCCTTCCAGCCGAGAAGATCACCGTTATCTACCGCAAGGACAACTCAGGTACTACCAACAACTTCTCCAACTGGCTAAGCCAGACTGCTTCGAAGACTGACTTCAAGCAGAACGACAGCTGGGAAGCCGCAACTGGCCAGAAGGCAGTTGGTATCGGCGGCAACACCACCTCCGGTGTGAAGGCTGAGCTTCAGAAGATTCCATTCTCCATCGGCTACCTAGACCTAGCTGACGCTCTTGAGGCAAAGTTTGGAACCGTTGCAGTGAAGAACGGTGCAGGCAAGTACGTCAAGCCAACCGTTGCAACCGCACGTGCATTCTTGGCAGCACAGCAGATGAAGTCAAACGGATCTGTAGTTTTCGACTACAACAAGACCCGAGGACAGGATGCTTCTAAGAAGGCAACCACCAACTTCTACTCCATCGTTCTGGTTGCTTACGCAATGGCAAGAACCGATGGTTCCGATGCAGGCCGCACCAAGGCAGCCAAGGAGTTTTTGAACTACGTAGTAAATGACTGTGTACCTGCTAAGGGTGCAAAGCTTGGCTACGTAGCGTTCTCCGGAAGCTTCCTAGCAACCGCAAACCGACTACTGGCAACCGTCAAGTAGTTAGTACCTAAGTCCTAGGTCGGGGCCTGTCTTTACAGGCCCCGACTCTTGGGCTTAAATCATGGGATGAGGATCATGAAAAAGAGTTTCGCAATCTTGTTGGCCGCAGCAATGTCTCTCACGCTGACTGCCTGCGATCCTCCAATCCCAGCTTCACTTTTGGTAGCAGAGGCAGAGAAGACCGTGTACTGCGAGAGTGGTTCTCAGACCATCTACGCTGAAGCCGGTTACTCGGACCTCACCTACTCCTGGACTGAAATTCTTGCGAGCGCCTGCGATGACATGGTCATCGACGCAGCTGAGAGCATTGACAGCGCTGACCTAGTTATGCACTCCGCCGGTGCGCCAAGTTGCGAGGCTCGAGTCTCCGCTCCGGCCGGCTTCGAGGCCGTCGCTATCGCCTTTTACCTTGACGCAGCCTTTGCTCTGACAATTGACCTGCAGAACCTAGTTGACATTTTTGACGGCAAGATCACCAGCTGGTCCGACCCTGCCTTTGCCACGCTGAACCCAGAGGTTGAATTCGAAGACATTCCAATCGTCGTTGCTGGCGATGCTCCTGCAGCTGCAATCGAGTCACTTCGCCTTTGGGCGAAAGAGAAGCTGGGTACTGAGCCTGAGCTATCACTTTTGACTGCTAACGATGAGGCTGACTGGAGCACTCTGATGGCGGAGTTTGAAAACGGCGCAATCGGGCTGTTCCCCTACTCACTCGTTTCTCTTGAGGGCGGTTCCTACGCCTCGGTTGGCACCACCAACGCCGAAGGCGAGACTGAGCTCCTAAGCCCCTCACCTCAGTCCATCTATGTTGCATCCACTCGCTTCCGTCCAGTTCTGGACGGTGAGTTCCTAATTGCTGAGTTTGACTCCAGCCTTGAGGCGGAGCCGTTCCCTGGAACCGCTGAGGCGGGAGAGCCTTATCAGCTGGTTTACCCGGTTTATCTTGATCTTTGTGGAGAGCAAAACATGCTTCAGTCTGCTGTAGCGCGCTACGTTGTCCGACTTGATGCCCAGGGGCTGATGGCGACTTCAACGCTAGGCGCTCTTCCAGAGAAGCTCAGAATTGAAAGTGCTGCTCACCTAGGCCGTGACCTACCGGCTGTCGAGGTAGACCCAGAGAGCTTAGGCGGCTAGCTGTAAACTTCCGAGAGTGAACTCACAGCTCGGCGTTGGAAGACTGCTAATTGCGGTCTATGGAGTGTTCGCAATCTCTGCAACAGCAAGGGCCAGCTTTCAACTGATCACGAAGTTTGAAGAAGCACCAGTGGCATACTCGCTGTCGGCCCTCTCAGCAGCGGTCTATGTACTGGCAACAATCAGCATGGCCAAGTCCACCTGGAGGCACCTAGCCGCTTACGCAATTTGGTTTGAATTGATTGGTGTTCTAGCCGTTGGCACGTTGAGCTTTGTTTCGCCCGAGCTATTTGCACACCCCTCGGTTTGGTCTGAGTTTGGTGCTGGCTACGCCTACATACCGCTGCTACTACCTGTGTTGGGTTTGATTTGGTTGGGGAAACAGCGTGCTTGAAATCTCTGCGCCAGAGGCGCTACCCGAGGAATACGAGCAGGTCGCTGTCGCGATCGGCAAGTTCGATGGTATTCACCTTGGTCACGCTGCACTGATCCATGAACTAGTTGAATTTTCTGCCGAGGCTAGTTTCGTGCCGGCGGTAGTTACCTTTGATCGACACCCAAATGCAACCCTCAATCCCGAACTGGTTCCCGGCCGTCTGATGGGCTTCAGTCAAAAGTCGGACCTGCTGCATTCTCTCGGCGTAGAGGTGGTTCTGACTCTTGGCTTTGACACTGAGCTGGCAGGTTTGACTCCCGAAGAGTTCGTGAGAAGAGTGCTTGTTCCAATGAGGGCCAAGATGGTTTTCGTTGGCAAGAGTTTCAAGTTTGGAGCTGGCGGAAAAGGCAACGCGGAGATTCTTCGCGAGCTTGGCACCCAGTTTGGTTTTCGGGTGCGCGAAGTTCCCCACGTTGAGCTTTCGGGAGTGAAGGTCTCCAGCACTTTGGTCAGACAGCAGCTGGATTTGGGAAATGTCGACGTGGCAGCAGGGCTGCTTGGCCGCAACCACAGCGTCATTGGCGAGATTGAGCACGGCAGGAAGCTGGGTCGAACTCTCGGGTTTCCGACTGCAAACTTTTCTAGATCATCAGATGGCTACCTACCGGTGGATGGGGTTTATGCCGGGTGGCTAATTGCAGACGGAATTCGCTACCCAGCGGCTCACTCAGTAGGAACCAACGACTCGGTGGCCGAGGTTCCAAGGCTTCTGGAGTCGCACGTTATTGGTCGCGATGACCTCGACCTCTACGGAAAAATCTGCACCGCAGAGTTTGTGCAGCAGGTAAGGCCTTGGTCCAAGTTTGCATCGCTCGAAGAATTGATTACCCAGATTGGTCAGGATGTCTCGCGTTCCGAGCAAATCCTGAGGATGATTGAAGTATGAACTTTCTAGACTCAGTGAAATCTGGCTTCAAGAATTACTTCAACTTCAAGGGCGCTGCCTCCAGGTCCGAGTTTTGGTACTGGGTGCTCTTCACCCTTCTTGTCTCGCTTGTGTTAGGAACTCTAGAGAGCGTTATCTGGCCAGCACCGGAATCAAGTGGGGACTGGATGCAAGATCTTGCGGCTTTTGGAGCCCAGCCCACTCCTTTCACTAGCATCGCTTCGCTTTTGCTGTTCATTCCAAACCTTTCCGTCACAGCTCGCCGTTTTCACGACGCCGGCTTTTCTGCCAAGTGGTTGTTTCTGCAGCTGGGTCCGATTGCCTACGGAATCTTTGCGGCGGTTGGAGTGGTAGCTGTTGTGCTGAACACTGGCGATGCTGACCTCAGCTACGAAGCAATCATGTCCCTTATCTTTTTGATCTTGCCGATCATTGCTCTAGCGGCTGCGGTGCTGGTGATTTATCTAGTTATGGCGCTGAGGCCCTCAAGAAGTTTCTACGACGGCAACAAATACGTTGAGCCAACACCACTGAGCGTGGGCGATGAGGGCACAACCGCCTAGCGCATTTGGCATTTTTTGCCTAGACTTCTCAGGTTGCCGTGAAACGGCCGCGGATAAAGAGAGCTAAAGACACTGTGTTTTTGGCGCCGCGCAGCGGATTGAGAGGATCAGCAAATGGCTCTAGACCCAAAGATCAAAACAGAGATTATCTCGGAGTACGCCACTAAGCCTGGCGACACCGGAAGCCCTGAGGTTCAGATTGCAGTGCTTAGCCGCCGCATCGCTGACCTCACCGAGCACCTAAAGGAGCACAAACACGACCACCACTCACGTCGTGGACTGCTTCTTCTAGTTGGTCAGCGCCGCCGCCTACTTGGCTACCTACAGCAGGTAGACATTGCGCGCTACCGCTCACTAATCGAGCGCCTCGGACTCCGTCGATAAAGACTTGGAACCAAAAGACCCCGGGAAACCGGGGTCTTTTCATTTCTGGGCTTTTCGTTACCTTCTTGTTAGACTCCAAATAGGAGTTTTCGAGAGGGCGGGTCCTCGGTGGAAGTCTCTGGGGACAAAGATCCCAGGGTTTTTTACTGACGACCAGCACTTCACTAGAGGCATTCGCCTCTGCTCCAGCATGAAAAGACATGGGATTTGCCATGTGGAATTTCGTGCGCAAGAAAAAGAGGAGGGGCTATGGAAGGCCCAGAAATTAAAGCAACAGAAGCAATCATCGACAACGGAAAATTCGGTAAGCGCGTAATTCGCTTCGAGACCGGACGTCTAGCACAGCAGGCTGCAGGTGCCGCAGCCGTCTACATCGACGAAGAGACCATGTTGTTCTCAGCCACCACTGCGTCCAAGCAGCCAAAGGACCAGTTCGACTTCTTCCCACTGACTATCGACGTTGAAGAGCGTTCATACGCAGCAGGAAAGATTCCAGGCTCATTCTTCCGTCGCGAGGGACGTCCATCAACCGAGGCAATCCTTGCCTGCCGCTTGATCGACCGCCCACTGCGCCCATCATTCGTTGATGGTCTTCGCAACGAGGTTCAGGTTGTCGTAACCGTTATGTCGATTGAGCCAGATGAGCTTTACGACGTAGTGGCAATCAACGCTGCCTCGATGTCTACCCAGCTTGCCGGTCTTCCATTCTCCGGCCCAGTTGCCGGTGTTCGCGTGGCATTGATCGATGGCCAGTGGGTCGCATTCCCTAAGCACTCTCAGCTTGCTAACGCAGTATTCGACATGGTGGTTGCCGGTCGCGTTGTCATCGAAGATGGCAAGCAGGACGTCGCAATCATGATGGTTGAGGCTGAGGCAACCGAGGTCTCAATGGACCTAATCGCAGCTGGCGCAATTGCTCCTACTGAGGAGATCGTTGCTCAGGGCCTAGAGGCTGCCAAGCCATTCATCAAGGAATTGGTGCGTGCCCAGGTTGAGCTTGCCAAGTTGGCAGCTAAGCCAACCGCAGAGTTCCCAGTGTTCCTGCCTTACTCGGACGAGGTTTACGCAGCGGTTTCCAAGGCTGCCGAGACCGAGTTGGCTCGCGTTTACCAGATTGCTGACAAGCAAACCCGTCAGGATGCTGACGACGAGCTAAAGGCCAAGGTCAAGGAGGAACTGGCAGCAGTTCTTTCTGAGGCAGAGATGGCTCAGTTCTCAGCTGCTTACAAGTCGGTAACCAAGAAGGTTATGCGAACTCGTGTTTTGAAGGAGGGCATCCGCATCGATGGCCGTGGTCTTCGCCAGGTTCGTGACTTGGACGCCGAGGTTGCGGTAATCCCTCGCACCCACGGTTCCGCTATCTTCCAACGCGGTGAGACCCAGATTCTTGGTGTCACCACCTTGAACATGCTGAAGATGGAGCAGCAGCTAGATGCTTTGACCCCAGAGACCTCGAAGCACTACATGCACCACTACAACTTCCCTCCTTACTCCACCGGTGAGACCGGTCGCGTTGGTTCTCCAAAGCGTCGTGAGATTGGTCACGGAGCCTTGGCCGAGCGCGCACTTGTGCCGGTATTGCCAAAGCGTGAGGACTTCCCATACGCAATTCGTCAGGTTTCCGAGGCGCTTGGCTCAAACGGATCCACCTCGATGGGTTCGGTTTGTGCATCAACCCTGTCGCTACTAAACGCTGGTGTGCCTCTGCGCGCACCGGTTGCCGGTATCGCAATGGGTCTAATCTCTGACACCGTTGACGGCAAGGTCCAGTACGCAGCATTGACCGACATCCTTGGTGCCGAAGACGCACTGGGAGACATGGACTTCAAGGTTGCTGGTACTCGCGACTTCATCACCGCGATTCAGCTAGACACCAAGCTGGACGGTATTCCAGCGTCTGTTCTTGCTGGAGCGCTGACTCAGGCCAAGGAAGCCAGAAACCACATCCTTGACGTGATGCTAGAGGCAATTGACGAGCCAGACGAGCTATCTCCTTTCGCACCTCGCGTTATTGCGGTCAAGATCCCTATCGACAAGATCGGTGAGGTCATCGGACCAAAGGGCAAGATGATCAACCAGATCCAGGAAGACACTGGAGCTGACATCTCGATCGAGGACGACGGCACCGTTTACATCGGTGCCACCAACGGCCAGAGCGCTGAGGCAGCCAAGGCCGCCATCAACGCAATTGCTAACCCTCACGTTCCAGAGATCGGCGAGCGTTTCCTAGGTACCGTTGTGAAGCTAGCCACCTTCGGTGCGTTTATCTCACTAATGCCTGGCAAGGACGGTCTACTGCACGTCTCCGAGCTGAAGAAGCTTGCAGGCAAGCGTGTTGAGAACGTCGAAGAAGTTCTCGAGGTCGGCCAGAAGATTCAGGTCGAAATCACCAAGATCGACGACCGAGGCAAGCTATCGCTTAGTCCGGTTGTCGAGGGCGAGGATGCAGGCGAGTAGTAGGCCTTGCTTCTACCTCTAACTGATTCATTAGCGTTCACCGCTGAGGCGGCCCGTGTTTCGCGCACGGTGCTGCCCAGCGGTGTTCGCGTTTTAACCGAAGAGATTCCCGGTGCTCCATCAGTCGCCGTAGCTGCATCACTAGCCGTTGGCTCAAGAGATGAGGCTGGCATTGACTTCGGCTCAACTCACTTTTTAGAGCACTTGCTATTCAAGGGCACTCCAAGGCGCAACTCAAAAGACATCTCGATTGCGTTTGACTCAGTGGGCGGCTCTTCCAATGCTGCCACCGCCAAGGAATACACGAGCTACTACGCACGGGTTCAGAACTCAGCCTTGCCGCTGGCCCTAGATCTGCTCATTGACATGTTCACCTCGGCGAAGATCGACCAGGCTGACTTTGACCTAGAGCGCACAGTAATCCTCGAAGAACTTGCGATGAACGAGGATGACCCTGAGGACGTGGCTCACGAGAACCTGGCCGAGGCGCTATTGCCTGGTCACGAGCTGGGTCGTCCAATCGGCGGCACCGAGGCGACCATCAAGGCAGTCACTCGCGACGCAGTTTTTGAGTATTACAA
>CAZQHT010000034.1:1845-10615 GCA_964593635.1 uncultured Aquiluna sp. | reverse complement strand
TAACCGAGGCTGGCTACCAGCCAGAGATCGCCTACTTCGAGGTGCTTCACGAGCTAAAGCTAATTGTCGACCTCATGTACGAGGGTGGCATTGCCAAGCAGCGTTGGAGTGTTTCTGACACTGCCGAGTACGGAGACTACGTCTCCGGTCCTCGCGTGATTGACCCTTCGGTCAAGCAGAACATGAAGGCTGTTTTGGCTGACATCCAGTCCGGAGCATTTGCAACTCGCTTTATCGGCGACCAGGATGCAGGTGCTCCAGAGTTCAAGGCACTTCGTGCCAAGGGCGAGGCTCACCCAATCGAGGCCACCGGCCGCGAACTGCGCAAGCTGTTCAGCTGGATCAAGTCAGACGATGACTACCAAGAGGGCTCTGCAGCTCGCTAAACAAGATTCAACCCAAAGGCCTCGGAGAAATCCGGGGCCTTTGTGCTTGACCCAACAGGCAAGACTTAGAACCGGTGCAACGGGGAAATTACTCATTGTTACCGCTGTTTTCTAATTGTTACTACCCCATTTGACCCTTGTAGCTTCTCGTGTTTTTGTTGCTCTCAGTTGCCGGTAAACCACCGGTAAGCGAAACCAATTCAAGGGGAGAAAATGAGTCAACTCACACAGGGCATAAAGCGCAGATCAATTGCTGCGCTGGCTGCGATCGCTCTAGCCACCATTTCATCATTCAGCCTCGGTGCTGCACCGGCTTCAGCCGACGCAAACCCAAATGCGGTTGTCACAGCTGATTGGCTTGAGGCCAACCTGAATAACCCTAAAGTTCGCGTTATCGAAGTAACTGTCGAGGATGGTGCTTATGCGCGCGGCCACATTCGCAATGCAGTGGAGTTGCGCTGGCACACCGACCTCGTTGACACGGTGAACCGTGACGTCGCCTCTCGAGCGAACTTCACCAAGCTGGCTCAACGCGCAGGCATCAATCGCGACAGCATCGTGGTTCTCTACGGCGATAACAGCAACTGGTTTGCAGCCTGGGGTGCATGGATCTTCAAGCTCTACGGCGCTAAGGATGTTCGCCTGCTTGACGGTGGACGCGCAAAGTGGGAAGCGGATGGACGCGCACTAACTCCAATCGTGCCGACTTTTGCCCGCGGCAACTTTGCTGCAACAGCAGCAAACCCAAAGCTTCGCGCATTCCTGCCAGAGGTGTTGAAGGTTGCCAAGAAACAGTCAAAGACCAAGTTGGTCGACATTCGTTCTGCTGATGAATTCAGCGGAAAGATCTTCGCAGCACCAGGTTTTGACGAGCTTGCAATCCGTGCCGGCCACATTCCAACTGCAGTAAACGTTGGATGGAGGCAGACTCTGAAGGCTGATGGAACATTCAAGTCCAGAGCAGAGCTAGCCGCCGTCTACCGTGCAGTCGGCATTGATGGCAAAACCCCAATCATCACCTACTGCCGCATTGGTGAGCGCGCTAGCCACTCCTGGTTCGTCCTGAGTGAAATCCTTGGCTACAACGTCAAGGTCTACGACGGGTCATGGACCGAATACGGCAACTCCGTAGGCGTTCCAATTGCTAACCCGGCTGGAACCGTCTGGGGCAGAAAGTAGTGTCCGCTTCAAAGCAACAGGCAGTCAGCGACCCTCGAGAGGGGGTCGCTGACTCTCGTTTTGCCTGGAGTAGAACTGAGCTCATCAAGACCGTCCTTGGCCTGGGAATCGTTGTAGGGCTAATTGCCTTGGCTACCAACTTGGGGAACAATCCCGACTTCGGCAACACCGCAGCGCTATCTCTACTTATTGGAACAGCACTGGGCATTGTCTTTGAGCGCGGCAGATTCTGTTTCTTCTGCATCTTCCGCGACTCAATTGAAAATGGAGTAACGACCGGGGTAATCAGCATCTTGGTTGCGCTTGCGACTGGAGCAATTGGTTACTCTTTGGTTTTTGCCTTGTTCATGCCAGTGCCAACCGGTGAATTCCTTCCACCGGCAGCTCACATCGGACCAATCAGCTGGGCGCTAGTTGCTGGAGCAGCTGCATTTGGTTTGGGGATGGTGCTCTCAGGTGCTTGCATTGCAGGTCACATGTATCGCTTGGGCCAAGGGTCCTTGCGTGCTATTCCATCCTTGTTTGGAGTCGTGCTGGGCTTCGCTCTCGCACTCCTGGGCTGGAATGACATTTACCTGGGTCAGATTCAGGAGGCTCCAGTGGTTTGGCTTCCGGATCTTGTTGGCTACAACGGAGCCTTACTGCTAACTCTTGCAGTAATCGGAGCCCTTGCGCTTCTCGCTTTCAAATTCACCAAACGGCGGGACCGCAACTACGAAGTCTTGGATGACCCATTCACCCTCAAAGCGCTCGCATACTCACTAATTCGTAAGCGCTGGTCCCCTGGCATTACAGGGACAATCGTGGGCTTGATCGGCACCTTTGCCTACCTCAGAATCGAGCCTCTAGGTGTGACGAGGCAGCTTGGCTCAAGCACCCGAACATTGCTTGACTCCCAGCGTTTATTGCCCGAGGTTCTGCATGGTCTCGACACGCTAGCTGGTTGCATTGGCATTGTTACAGAGACAATCACCAACAATGGCTGGATCGTTTTAGGCATTGTCGTCTCTTCATTTGCAGCTGCCTTAGCGGGCGGGCGGTTCAAGATCGAACCCCTCACACTGAAGGGAGCTCTGTCTGGAGTTCTGGGCGGTGTTTTACTCGGCTGGGGAGCCATGATTTCGCTTGGCTGCACCATTGGAGTCCTACTCTCAGGAATCCAAGCCTTCTCGCTGGCTGGTTGGGTGTTTGGCGCAGTGATGTTCGCGGTTGTGTATGCAGGCATCAAGCTCCGGCTGCACAAGTTCTTCTGATACATCGGCAACGCAAATGGAGCACCCTCAGCGGTGCTCCATTTGCGTTAGTTGGCGTAACCTCTACGGATGAGCGATTTGAATGCGGTGGGTGAGCAGGACAACTGGATCTGCTGGTTGTGTGACAAAGCAGTAGACCAGGACGTTTCGGTGAACTCCGACTTAGGCCCAAGCGTTGATAGTTATGGCGCAATCCGCGTGAAAAAGGGTGCGGACTTTGTGGAGCGTTTAGCGCACCGCCAGTGCAACACAATGAAGGGCAAGATCTCTCCAGTGGTGCCATGGTCTAAGGACTTGCTTGTCGTAGACCCGTCTCCAATCTTTGAGACCGTTGAAAGACTTCGCAAAAAAGGTGGCCGGGAGATCATCGCTCGATGCCCAGATGAACACGATGCAAACCAGGCCTCAGAGTGGTTGTTAGATCGCCTATCCAGACTCGCACCCGAACTCAAACTCAGCACGCAGATCAGCCCCGGGGGTGGGCAGTACGTTTTGGCATTGAAGCTAGGTTGACCTAGGCGGGTTGAAAAACACCCAGCGATAGCTTCCGAGCCTGCAAGGCCAGCGACTTGTCGGTGGTCGCAATTGCGGCCCCAAGTTTTAGGGCCTCATGGAGCACCACGACGTCCGGCATCCTCAGTCCGGTCTTTACCCTCAGGCCAGCAATCTTTTCGGCATCCTCGGCGGAGACAACTCCTAATGTGATGCCCAAGCCTTTGATGCTTTTCTCAAACTTGGCCTTTTGGCCCGCCTTTGTCGGATGAACAAGCACCTCCGCATAGGTGAGGGTGTTCATTGCCCAGTCAGAAGTGACGGTGTCACTAAACATGCCAAGCGCCCATTGGTGATGCGGGTCTTTAGAACTATGCAGGGCGATCAGTGCACCCGCATCCAGCACAACTACGCTGGCCATTCGCTGCTGAGCTCCTCGCGCCAGTTGGTTGGCCATACGCCATCGAGCAAACCAGCAGATTTCGCAATTGCATTGAGTCGAGCGGGGTTTGCGGTCGCAGCTTGCTTTTCAATTTCCCGAATGCCGGTTTCCAAAATCCTTCTCAGCAGTGCACCTCTGTCTGATTGAAGCTCAGGCCAAATCTGCTCCGCGCTCGCAAGCGCATCGGATATGCGATCGGATTCGGTGATCATGTGGCGAGGTCTAAGTGTCGGCATGGCTTGAGTGTAACACTTAGGGCGACAAGTGCAACACTTGTGTCCAAAGGGCCTGTGCCTTCTTATTGGGATGGATGAAGTCGAGCCACTTCCACGTTAACGATTAGGACAACAGTCCCTTGAGAGGAAACCCAAGATGCCGGTAATGCCGATGTTTCCCCTCACAACCGTCCTGATGCCTGGCATGCCGCTGCCCTTAAGAATCTTTGAAGAGCGCTACCTGAAACTCCTCGGGGACCTCATTGGTCAAGAGACCCCAGAGTTTGGCGTAGTTCTAATCTCCCGTGGCCCAGAGGTTGGGGGCGGCGAAGAGCGCATGAACCTCGGGACCATCGCCTCGGTCACAAACATTGGGACCACCGAGCAGTTTTATGGTCTGGAGTCGGTGGGATCAAAACGTTTCAGAGTGAACGCCTGGCTTCCAGACGATCCATATCCGCTGGCCGACATTGAATTCATCCCAGACCTGATCTGGGATGACACCCTGATGCCAGCCCGCGTCCACCTCGAGTCAAAGGTTCGCCAGTTGCTGGCCTTTGCCAGTGAGTTTGGCGATCTGCAGTATGGATCTGATGTCGAGTTCAGCGATGACCCAATGGAAGCCTGCTGGCAATTGGCCGGAGTGCTGCCGGTTGGAGATCTAGATCAGATGGATCTCCTCGGCTCACAATCAGCCGAAGAGTTGATTTCAAAAACCTATGACATCGTCAAGTTTGCCGAAGAGGACCTGCGAGAAATTCTGCAGAGGGGCTTGAAAGACGAGGACCTGGACTAACCCTTGATGAGTCTGATTGTTGCGGGATAGCGGAAGTACTCTCCCTGGCTGGTCTTTAGCGCAGCCACAATTCTGAAGATGAACCAAATCACCGGCGGCACCCAGAGCAGAATCCAACCGATGATGGAGATTGCCAAGACGACAACCAGCAGCAGCATTGTGATGCCGAAGTTGAGCGACTCACGAACGTGATGGGTGATGAATGGCCCCTTGTCCTTGAATACCAGGTAGCCAATCACTGGAGCAAAGAACTCAAATGGGATTGCCAGTAGGTGAAGTCCAACAGCCAAGAGCTTCTCGGTCTGCGGCTCAAGTGGCTTGTTGGATCCGTAAGGGTTGCTTTCGCTCATGGCTCGATTCTAAGGTCGTTTTTCGAACCAACCTGATTGCCAGCTGTGTTGGATTGCAAGTTCAGCTGGCTTGAAAGGAACATCTAGTTAATCCTCAGGAGAACGGCCGAAGTTTGAGTTAGGTTTCTACCTGACAGGAAGTATTTGTAATTGGAAAGAATCTCAAGGTTTCTCTCGAAGCTGCCTCACCCGCTGCGCTGGTTGCTGGTTATGGTGCTCGGGTTCATCCTGATTATCCTCGGGCTAATCATGCTCGTCACCCCCGGCCCGGGCCTGCTATTCATCTTTTTTGGAGTCACAATCCTCGCCCTTGAGTTTGAGTGGGCGAGGGAGCTCAACAAGCAGGGCATGCAGGGCCTCGAGAAGATTGTCGCCAAACTGAAGTCGTTTTTCCGCAAGCGCTAAGCCACTATTTCTTCAGGCTCCAACCTTCCCCAAAATCACCCTTAACCACGCTCAGCAGTTCCGTGGGCAATTTACGGTGACTTTGCCAAAACATCGTTGGCTAAGCGATAGCGTGTAGTGGAAGCTTTTGGTAGTGAATTGTGTTGGACGTCTAAATCACATAAGGAGCGTTCGTGTCGCTGATTGGTGTAGTCGCAGAGCAACAAGCTGAAGCACGGGTGGCCGCAACCCCCGAGACAGTCAAGATCATTCGTTCGCTCGGCTATGAGGTGGTTGTCGAAAAGGGTGCAGGCGCTAAGGCCGCTTTCCCTGATGCCGACTACGTAAGCGCCGGAGCCAAGATTGTCTCCTCGGCCGCTGCCTGGAAGGCAGACATAGTCCTTAGGGTTAATGCGCCCTCTGATGCAGAAATCAAGCGCCTGAAAAAAGGTGCGGTCCTAGTCGGTGTTCTCAGCCCAGCCCTGAACCCAAAGCTCCTCGAAGCACTTGCCAAGCAGGGCGTTACCGCTTTGGCAATGGACGCAGTTCCAAGAATTTCCAGGGCTCAGTCAATGGACGTGCTCAGCTCAATGGCCAACATCGCAGGTTATCGCGCGGTCATCGAAGCAGCTCATGAATTCGGCCGCTTCTTCACCGGTCAGGTGACGGCCGCTGGAAAGGTTTCACCCGCCAAGGTTTTGGTTGCCGGTGCGGGAGTTGCAGGGCTTGCAGCCATCGGTTCCGCCTCGAGCCTGGGTGCAATTGTTAGGGCTACCGACCCAAGGCCAGAGGTTGCCGATCAGGTCAAGTCAATCGGTGGCGAATACTTGGCCGTTGAGGTCGAAGAGAAGATGCAGTCCAGCGATGGATACGCCAAAGAAACCAGCAAGGCCTATGAGCAGCGCGCTGCAGATCTCTACTCAGAGCAGGCAGCTGATGTTGACATCATCATCACAACCGCACTGATTCCAGGAAGACCAGCTCCAAAGCTGATCACTGCCAAGGATGTTTCGCTCATGAAGCCCGGCAGCGTGATTGTTGACATGGCAGCCGCTCAGGGTGGAAACGTTGCTGGCTCGGTCGCTGGAAAGCGCATCGTCACCAAGAACGGTGTCATCATCCTTGGCTACACCGACCTACCCTCTCGCTTGCCGGCTCAGTCTTCACAGCTCTATGGCACAAACCTGGTAAACCTGCTGAAGCTTCTTACCCCTAAGAAAAACGGTAAGGCAGTCATCGACTTCAAAGATGTTGTCCAGCGTTCCGTAACTGTTGTAAAGGCAGGCAAGATCACTTGGCCACCGCCACCAGTTCAGGTCTCTGCTGCTCCTGCGGCAAAGGCTGAGCCTGAGCCAATGCCAGAGAAAAAGAAGATGTCGGTTGGCACCAGGGGTGCTCTGATTGCCGCTGGTATGGCTGCCCTAGTCGCAGTGATTTCCCTAGCTCCGCCGCCGCTGCCGCAGCACTTCTTGGTGCTGATGCTCTCGGTTGTAATTGGGTTCTATGTAATCGGTAAGGTTCACCACGCCCTACACACACCTTTGATGAGCGTTACCAACGCCATTTCGGGAATCGTTGTGGTGGCTGCAATCCTTCAGATAACTGACACCACCCTGCTGGTCCAGGTGCTGGCAGCCATTGGTGTGCTGCTGGCCAGCATCAACGTCTTTGGTGGCTTTGCTGTTACCAACCGAATGCTCAAGATGTTCACGAGAGGAGACAAGTGATGACTGCTCTAGCTATCGCTAACGCTGCCTACATCGCGGCTGCTCTGCTGTTTATCATGAGCCTCGCTGGGCTTAGCAAGCACGAGACCGGCAAGACTGGTATTCGCTATGGAATCGCCGGCATGACTATCGCCATGGCGGCGACCATCTGGCTCACTCTCTCTGGTGAGTGGAACGAGGCCACCTCGCGCGGCTTCATCCTGCTCGTTGGCGCTTTGGCGGTTGGTGCTGTAATCGGTCTCTGGCGCGCAAAGGTCGTAGCAATGACCGGCATGCCAGAACTAATTGCTCTCTTCCACAGCTTCGTCGGTCTAACCGCAGTATTGGTTGGCTGGAACGGTGCACTCCACACCAAAGATCTATCACCAGAGCTGGCCGGCGTTCACAGCGCTGAGGTATTCATTGGTGTCTTTATTGGTGCCGTTACCTTTACTGGTTCAATCGTGGCCTACCTAAAGCTTTCCGCGAAGATGTCCTCGAAGCCGCTAATCCTGCCTGGCAGAAACCTGCTGAACCTTGCAGCACTAGGAGGCTTTCTTGGCCTGACGGTCGCATACGTCATCACGCCTCAGCTTGGACTTTTGATTGCAGTGACAGTCTTGGCCCTGGCTCTTGGATGGCACCTGGTTGCCTCCATCGGTGGCGGAGATATGCCAGTAGTTGTGTCCATGCTCAACAGCTACTCCGGTTGGGCAGCTGCCGCAACCGGATTCTTGCTGAGCAACGACCTACTTATCGTGGTTGGAGCTTTGGTTGGCTCCTCGGGTGCTTACCTCTCCTACATCATGTGCCGCGCAATGAACCGCTCTTTCATCTCGGTGATCTTCGGTGGCTACGGAATCGAAGCCCCCACCGAAGGTGAGGAAGAGACTGGAGAGCACACCGAGACTGACGCTGCTTCAGTTGCCGAGCTGCTATCTGCTGCAAAGAGCGTGGTAATCACCCCCGGCTATGGAATGGCCGTTGCTCAGGCTCAGTATCCGGTTGCAGAGCTTGCCAAGAAGCTTCGTGAAAAGGGTGTTGAGGTTCGCTTTGGAATCCACCCGGTTGCAGGTCGACTCCCTGGTCACATGAACGTTCTGCTTGCCGAGGCGAAGGTCCCCTACGACATCGTTTTGGAGATGGATGAGATCAACGAGGACCTCGCTAAGACCCAGGTGGTTTTGGTCATTGGAGCAAATGACACTGTGAACCCTGCCGCAACCGAAAACCCTGGTAGCCCAATTGCTGGCATGCCGGTGTTGAAGGTGTGGGAGGCAGAGACAGTGATCGTCTTCAAGCGCTCGATGGCTTCTGGCTACGCAGGTGTTGCAAACCCATTGTTCTTCAAGCCAAACACCAAGATGCTCTTTGGTGACGCCAAGCAAAGAGTCGACGACATCCTGAAGGCGCTCTAGAGAACTCTTGCCACCACGCGGTAACCCTGCTGCGTCTGCCTGCAGGGCATTTATCTCGGCAGTGAGATGATTGCAGAGACGATAGGAGCCCCAATGGGTTTTGGAACCGCGGTTAGTGCTTTCTGGTCAAACTATAGAAACTTCAAGGG
>CAZQHT010000034.1:0-1745 GCA_964593635.1 uncultured Aquiluna sp. | reverse complement strand
AAGTAGCCTGCGGGGCTCAACTTGTTTTGCTAGCTAACTAGCGGGTTACCGGCTAACGACTACAACCCGACCATTGAACTGCCTAGCGGCAGTAGTTCTTTCTTGAACGGTTGTTTTTAGGTCCGGGTTGAGTGATTTGGCATAGTCACAAACCAGCTGGGCACGAAGTCGCACTAGCGGATACATAGATGCTCTTTGCCCGGCTAGGGAAGCAGCCGTGCAGATAAAGCTCTTGTTCCCATTGGCCTTAGTCACTATCTCTGTGATCTCGGCCTTTTGCCTCATCGTGAGTGCCGTCGCAGCACCTGGGTGGTCGGACAACACCTTTACATAGCTTTTGGATTCACTGCCGTCTTGAGCCAGCGCATAGGTTGGAATGAGCAGCAACCCACTCAGGACCAAGGCTGTCAGTGATTTCGAACGAATAATCATTTCTCGAACCTCCTTACCAATTCTTCGGTCTAATCAGCGCACTTAGAAGCGAAACTCCGGAGAGAGTAAGCAAGACGGTCGACAAAGTTTGGTTCCTGTCGAGTGCCCACAGCCCCGCGAACAGCAAACTGCCAAAAAGGACCATGGCCGAAAGCTGCCTAATAGAAGAGTTCAGCAGTCGGATTCGTCGTTCCGTCTCTGGCTGCCTAATCACCAGCTCACCGCGCTCAATTCGAAGAATTAGATCGTCCAGTTTTCTCGGTAGCTGGAGAACGATGTTTGCCTGCTTCGAAAGCTCTTTCCTCAGTGCGTTAAGGCTGTTGTTTGCACCACCATTGAGTAGGGTCCTGGCAAAAGGGTCCACGGCATCCCACATATTGAATTGCTGGTTCAGTGCGCTTGTTACGCCCGAGATCAATGAGATGGAACGAACCAGTAGCAAGAAATTCTCGGGCAATTGGAATGGCAAGGTTCTTACTAGTTCGGAAAAGCGCTTGGCAAACTCGATTAGTTCCGCGGGGTCTATCTGGGTTAGCTCTGCCACCCCAACTCCACCAAAGCGATCAAAGAGCTCTGTGATGGCCTGTTCAAGCACCACGTTGTCAGCGTTTGGAAGCAGGATCCCAAGCTCTCTAACCGACCTAATCCAGGCTCGAGCGTCACGCGCCACGACCGCAAAGATGAACCGCTGAAGTGAGTCGCGCAGCTTGTCATCGATTTCACCCATCATCCCAAAGTCAATGAAGGTCAGGGCAAAACCAGCAGGCGACTCTGGCCTTGGAGTGACAAAGATGTTGCCAGGGTGAGGGTCCGCATGAAAGAAGCCAAAGCTAAAGATTTGTTCAAAGGTGACCCGAGCAAGTTCCGAGGCGACCTCACTCGGTGAGATTCCTGCAGCCTCGAGCGATTCAACATCCGTGATCTTGATCGCGGAAACATCGCTCAGGGTCAAGACCTTCTGCGAAGAGCGCTCCCAAACAACCTCTGGAGCCAGGACTCGGTCGTCGAGTGCAAACTGATTGGCGAACCTCTCCAAGTTGCCGGCCTCAATTCGGTAGTCAATCTCCTGGTAGCTGGTGGCAGAGAACTCTTCAACCAAAGCCGGGGCATCAGCTCTGCGAGAGACAAGCTTGATTCTTGAAAGCCAACCCCCGACTCGCCTCAATGCTGCTAGGTCAACCTCAACGATTTGCTCGATGCCTGGGCGCAGCACCTTGACCACTACGTCCTCGTAACCAAAATCCTCAGCCAAAGATGGCGAGAGCTTGGCTTTGTGGGCTTGGCCTAGTGAGGCAGCTGCAATTGGAGTCAAT
>CAZQHT010000033.1:7697-10649 GCA_964593635.1 uncultured Aquiluna sp. | reverse complement strand
CTGGAGCAATGTGTCCGATGCAAAGGCCGGTTGTGCCGCCTGAGAATCGTCCGTCGGTCAATAGTAGGACATCCTTGCCCAGTCCCGCACCTTTGATTGCTCCCGTAAGGGCGAGCATCTCTCGGAATCCAGGACCTCCCTTGGGGCCTTCGTAGCGAATAACCACCACGTCGCCCTTCTGGATCTTGCCTGCAACTAGGGCATCCATGGCAGGACCTTCGCGGTCAAAGACTCGAGCCGGGCCTTCAAAGTGAGTCAAATCGAAACCGGCGGTCTTGACAACCGCTCCATCCGGGGCCATCGAGCCTCTCAAGATCTGGATGCCACCGGTTTTGTGAATCGGGTTGTTCATGGCGCGGATGATCTTGCCGTCTGGGTCTGGAGGGTTAATGCCCTCTAGGTTCTCGGCCATGGTCTTACCGGTCACGGTCATCACATCCCCGTGCAGTAGACCTGCGTCAAGCAGAGCTTTCATCAAGACCGGAACTCCGCCGACCCTGTCGACGTCGTTCATAACGAACTGACCGAAGGGCTTTAGGTCGCCGAGGTGTGGCACCTTGTCGGAAATCCTGTTGAAGTCATCAAGGGTTAGATCAACCTCTGCCTCACGGGCAATAGCCAAGAGGTGAAGAACTGCGTTAGTTGATCCACCAAATGCCATAAGTACCGCGATGGCATTTTCAAATGCCTTCTTAGTCATGATCTGCCTTGCCGTGATGCCCTTGGCAATCAGATTCACAACGGCCTCGCCGCTTCGCTCAGCCCAAGTGTCGCGCCTTCTGTCAGCTGAAGGAGGAGCTGCTGAGCCTGGAAGGCTCATACCAATTGCTTCTCCAATTGAAGCCATGGTGTTAGCGGTGTACATACCGCCGCAAGCACCTTCGCCTGGACAAACGGCCTTTTCAATTCGAGTGAGGTCTTCCTCGCTCATCTTGCCGACCTTGCAAGCACCAACCGCCTCAAAGGCATCGATGATTGTCACAGCCTTCTCTGTTCCGTCGGTTAGCTTGACCCAACCAGGAGCAATCGAACCTGCGTAGAGGAATACTGAAGCGAGATCTAAGCGAGCGGCTGCCATGAGCATGCCGGGTAGAGATTTATCGCAGCCTGCAAGCAGCACACTGCCATCGAGCGCCTCGGCTCCCATGACGGTTTCAACCGAGTCGGCAATTACCTCACGACTGACTAGCGAAAAGTGCATGCCCTCGTGGCCCATGGAGATTCCATCGGACATCGAGATTGTTCCAAACTGCATTGGGAAGCCACCGGCACGGGATACGCCAACCTTTACAGCTTTGGCTAGTCGGTCAAGTGAGAGGTTGCAGGGGGTCAGCTCGTTCCAGCTGGATCCGACTCCGATCTGGGGCTTGTCCCAGTCGTCATCGCCCATACCGACCGCTCGAAGCATTCCGCGCTGAGGTGCCTTCTCGATGCCGTCCGTGACGGCGTGGCTACGGGGTTTCATTGGGTTCGACATAAACCAATCCTAGCTTTCAACTAAGGAGTAGCCTAGGGGGGTGGATAGACCCGATACCACCAGCGTGCCCACTGGAATAAAGCTATATACCCTTGCCGCTCACAGAGCGAGCAGGGAGGTTATCTACAGCTACTCCACATCTTTTGGAGCCGCCACCAAACTCCTTCCAACAAACCTTCGCCACCACATCGAGAACATCTATGCGATGGTTCGGGTTGCCGATGAGATTGTCGATGGCTCTGCAGCCGAAGCTGGAGTCACCGACCCCGAGGCTGAGCTGAATGCGTTTGAGTCCGAAACCTATAGGGCAATGGCCACTGGCTTCTCAACCAACCTGATCCTGCACTCCTTCGCAATCTCCGCTCGCGAGGTCGGCATCAGCAAAGACATCGTTGAGCCCTTCTTTTACTCGATGCGCCAAGACCTCACCGAGACCGAGCATGATCAAGCCTCATTTGACCGCTACGTTTACGGTTCAGCTGAAGTAGTTGGACTTATGTGCCTGGCTGCATTTGTTCAAGGTCAGACCTACACCCAGGAGCAGAAGATGCAGTTGGTGCTTGGAGCCAGAGCCTTGGGTAGCGCTTTCCAGAAGGTCAACTTCCTCCGCGACCTGCAGGCCGACTTCAAGCGGCTTGGGCGCTCTTACTTCCCAGGTGTACACGTCGGCAGCTTCGATGAGGCAACAAAGCAAAGACTTGTTGCGGACATCGAGAAAGACTTGGCCCTCAGCGCTGCAGCACTTCCACTTTTGCCACGCTCCGCTCGAGTGGCAGTCACCGCAGCGCAGCTATTGTTCGCAGAACTAAATCGCAAGATTGGAAACACTTCTGCCGAGGATTTGATTAACACCCGTATCAGCGTTTCGAACTTCTCCAAATTGGGGCTGGTTGGACGCGCCTTCCTAGGAGCTAAGCCATGAGTCAAAAAACCGCAGTAGTAGTTGGCGGTGGCATTGCAGGTCTCTCCTCTGCCGCGCTGCTAGCAAAAGCCGGCATGAAGGTAACGCTCTTTGAGTCTCGCGACGCCCTCGGCGGTCGCGCATACCTTTGGGAGAAGGACGGCTTCCGCTTCGACATGGGTCCAAGCTGGTATTTGATGCCAGATGCCTTCGAGCAGTTCTTCAAGCTGATGGGTACCTCCGCTTCCAAGGAGCTAGAGCTAGTTCGACTCTCCCCCGCCTACCAAACTCGCAACGAGGGCGAGGGCGACAAGCTGATCATGAGCGAGAAGCTCGATGAGATCATGGCCATGTTCGAGTCCATCGAGCCCGGCTCGGCTGAAGCCCTAAAGAAGTACTTGGCGAGCGCCGAGAGTGCATACGAGCTATCAATCAAGCACTTCCTCTACACAAATTTCCAAGACCCACGAATGTTCTTCCACCCCGAGGTTCTCAAGCGAGTGGGCGAATTCCTGAAGTTGCTAGTCACCCCGCTGTGGACCTTCTCCGGCAAGTTCGTGCGCGACGAGCGCCT
>CAZQHT010000033.1:0-7597 GCA_964593635.1 uncultured Aquiluna sp. | reverse complement strand
GATGTCGTAATTGCGAGCGCCGACCTGCACCACGTTGAGACCAAGCTACTCAAGCGTGAACACCAGAGTTACCCCCAGAGCTTCTGGGACAAGAAGGTTCCTGGTCCATCAGCGCTAATGATTTACCTGGGCGTCAAGGGCAAGCTCGATGAGCTAGACCACCACACACTTTTGTATACCAAGGACTGGGCGAAGAACTTTGGTGAGGTCTTCCACAAAGCCGATGGCAAGCGCAAGGTGCCAACCCCTGCATCGCTCTACATCTGCGCTGCTTCAAAGACTGACCCAAGCGTTGCCCCAGAGGGTTACGAGAACATCTTCGTCTTGGTGCCAATTGCCGCGGACCCATCCATCGGCAAGGGCGGTATCAACGGCTCAGGTGACCCGGGCTTCGAGGCAGCCGCTGACAAGGTGATTGACCAGATTGCTGATTGGTGCAACATCCCAGACCTCAAGCAGCGCATTGTGCTTCGCAGGACCATGGGTCCGGCCGATTTCCAGAACGAACTAAATGCTTGGAGTGGTACCGCCTTGGGTATGGCTCACACCTTGACCCAGAGCGCATTCTTTAGGCCATCGAATAAGTCCAAGAAGGTGAAGAACCTGCTTTACACCGGCCACAACACCATCCCAGGCATTGGTTTGCCGATGTGTTTGATTGGTGCTGAGCTGGTTTACAAGCACCTAACCAATGACCGTAGCTCCGGCCCAATCCAGAACGAGCTGCAGGAGCTAAAGACCTGGAAGGGCTTGAGTTGATTCAAGAGGTTATCCCCTACCTCTACCTAATCGCACTGGTGATCTCCATTGCGGGAATCGCTCTTTTAGACCGCCGACACAAACTCGCCTTTTGGGTTGATGCCAAAGCATCGGCCATCTCCATCACAATCGGTGTGGCGGTCTTTTTGATTTGGGATCTGGTTGGTATTGCCCTCGGCATCTTCTTCAGAGGCAACGCTCCCCACCTAAGTGGGCTGCTGCTCGCACCAGAGCTTCCGCTTGAGGAGCTCTTCTTCTTGATCCTGCTTTGCTACAACACCCTCTTGGTTTATAGGTGGGTGAAGAAATGACCTACCCAGAACTAACGGCGGTGGTGCTGAGCATCTTTGCCGTCTACACGCTTGTGATGCGAAAGCACCTCAGCCTGAGACCAGTGCTGCTTGCAGGGCTAGTCATGGTGACCCTCACTCTGATCTTTGACAATGTGATTATCGGAACCGGGATTGTCGCTTACGACGAGAGCTTGCTCTCAGGAATCATGCTGGGATATGCGCCAATCGAAGACTTTGCCTACACGCTTGTAGCACTGGTGTTGGTCCCATCACTCTTTGAAGTTTTCAGGAAAAAGTGATGGTCCTAAAAAAGCTCTTTGTTTCCTCGAGGCCAATTTCTTGGATCAATACTGCGTTTCCATTTGCCGTCGCCTACTACCTGAGCACCGGGTCGGTTGACCTAAACCTAATCATCGGCAGCCTCTTCTTCCTCATCCCCTACAACCTGCTGATGTATGGGGTGAACGATGTCTTTGACTACGAGTCTGATTTGCGAAACCCTCGCAAAGGCGGCATCGAGGGTGCACTGCTTGCACCCAAGTACCACAGGCCAACACTGATTGCAGCCTTCTCACTTGCTGCGCCATTTGTGATTTACCTCTTACTGATTGGCTCTTTTGAGAGCAATGCCTGG
This sequence comes from uncultured Aquiluna sp., assembly GCA_964593635.1. Taxonomy (GTDB): domain Bacteria; phylum Actinomycetota; class Actinomycetes; order Actinomycetales; family Microbacteriaceae; genus Aquiluna. The sequence goes on along the minus strand of CAZQHT010000033.1, from coordinate 5,911 downwards.
CTGCTGCTGGTGCTGTTCTCAGTCATTGCCTACAGCATCAAGGGCTTGAGGTTCAAAGAAATTCCGTTCCTTGACTCAATCACCTCGGCCATGCACTTTGTCGGCCCGATGTGGTTTGGCTTGGCATTAGCGGGAGCTGAGATTGACCAGACCGTTTTGTTGATCAGCGCAAGCTTCTTTCTTTGGGGAATGGCTTCCCATGCTTTTGGTGCGGTTCAAGACATCAAAGCCGATAAGGCCGCTGGCATTGGATCAGTTGCAACCATCATTGGCGCAAGGCCAACGGTTGTCTTGGCATTGGCGATGTATTTGGCTGCCGGGATCATGGCCCTGTTCATCGGAGACCGCTTCAGCCAAGCAGCAATCGCTGCCATCCCCTATCTGATTGTGGTGGGGCGAGAGCTAAGCATCACTAACGAAAACTGCGAGCGAGCCAACCGCGGCTGGAAGTGGTTTATCTATCTCAACTTCTTCGCGGGAGCTGTGGTGAGCGCCCTGATTATCGGGCCGCAACCCAACTGATGAGATAGCGCCTTGAGAATGTTGGCGCACAGTACTTGCAAGACAGCTGCCTGGTGGGCTTTCTAGAGCGGAAGTGCTCGTGACCCGCTGGACACTCACCCTTCCACTTGGCAACATCCTGGGCAATGTCTGTGCCATTGATGCGCTCATGCCGGTAGCCGATCTCGCTGGCCTTTAGCTTCCAGAGCTTGCCGTGGCCAGCGGCCTGACCGGCTAGCGCGTGAGCAATTTCATGAAGTAGAACCTGATGAACTAAATCAAAGTCACCATGTGCAACCAGGTGCTTGGAGATGGTGATTCTGCGTTTTTTGTAATCGCAAAGCCCCGCTCTACGGACTGCTCGATCAAATCCAAATGAGTAGTTGGTTATGCCGTGCTGTTGAAACAGTTTTGCTGCAAGCTCGGTAACTTTGTCACTCATTCTCCAAAGACTATGGGTTTAGAGGTAAGTTTTTGGGACATGACAAAGCGCGCAAAGCCTTGGGGCTATAACCAGACACCTTCCTCAGCCACTGAGCGGGAGCTCCACCCCGACACGGTTGCCGTCAGGGGTGCTTTGCAGCGCACAGGTTTTCAAGAGACCTCCGAGGCACTCTTTCTAAACTCGGGCTTTACCTATGACTCTGCCGAACAGGCTGAGGCAAGCTTCATGGAGACTGAGGAGCACTACCTCTACTCCAGATTTGGCAACCCAACCGTTTCAATGTTCGAGGAGCGCCTAGCGCTTATCGAAGGCGCTGAGGCGGCTCATGCCACCGGCAGTGGAATGAGTGCGATGTTTGCATCGCTTGCCTGCCTGGTTTCATCTGGAGACCGAGTTGTGGCATCGGGTGCGATGTTCTCCTCCTGCTACGTGGTGCTAACCGAGATTCTCCCGAAGTGGGGAGTGCAGGTTGAGGTGGTTTCTGAAAACACCCCAGAGGCCTGGGAGAGGGCGCTTTCAAAACCAGCCAAGGCGGTCTTTATTGAAACCCCTTCAAACCCGCTGATGGAGATTGTCGACATCGCGATGGTTGCAGAACTAAGCCATAAAGCAGGCGCACTTCTGATCGTGGATAACGTCATGGCATCACCTGTATTGCAGAAGCCCCTTGAACTTGGTGCTGACGTAATCATGTATTCGGCAACCAAACACATCGACGGCCAGGGCAGAGTACTGGGTGGTGCACTGCTTGGCACCAAGCACTACATCGACACCCAGCTCAAGCCATTCACTCGCCACACCGGACCTTCGATGAGCGCATTCAATGCCTGGGTGCTACTCAAGAGTCTTGAGACCATGAGCATGCGGGTTCACAAGATGGCGGACTCTGCGCTTGAGGTTGCTTTGGCCCTTGAGGGACTGAGTGGAATCAAGGCAGTTCACCACCCATTCTTGGAATCTCACCCCTCACACGCACTCGCCAAAAAGCAAATGCTCAAGGGTGGAACAACCCTCGCGCTTGAGGTGGATAGCAAGGAGAAGGCGTTCAAGCTAATGAACGCGCTTCAGGTGATTGACATCTCCAACAACCTGGGCGACTCAAGATCCCTGATTACCCACCCGGCTTCTTCCACCCACCGCAGACTTGACCCCGAGACCCAAGCCAAGATGGGTATCACCGCTGGAACCATGAGGCTCTCGGTAGGGCTGGAAGACCCGAGAGACCTTATTCAGGATTTGCTACTAGCTCTCAAGTCCTAGCTTCATCCTGCGCACCGCCTCAGCGATTCTTGCCTTCGAGCTTCCGAAGTTGAACCTGACAAAGTCTGTGTAGCGAAGCTCGGGAGCGTGCTCCTCACCTGCCACAACCGCAACTTTGCCGTCCTTCAAAATCTTGGCTGCTGGACGCTCAATGCCGTATTCCGAGAGGTCGATCCAGGCCAGGTAGGTGGCCTGGACATTGTTGATTTGAGACTTGGGTAGTTGCTCCTGGAGCTCTGCTTTCAAGGACTTCAGGTTCTCCTGCAACCTGGCCTTGGTCTGATCCATCCAGTAACCACACTCCGCATAGGCAGTTGCCATTGCGAAGGCTCCCAGCAGCGAGCTGCGCCAGTGCATTGCATCAGGCATCCCCGAGATTCGCTTGTTCAGCTCATCGGACTGGGTCATGTAGAAGGCTGCCTTTAGGCCGGCGGTGTTCCATGACTTGGAGTTTGAGGTAATCAGGATTCCGTTGTTCTCGCTGCCTGGGATCGACAGGTAGGGAGTGAACTTTTCATAGGCAAGTGGTGCGTGAATCTCGTCGGCGATAACAACCACTCCGTGCTTGTTTGCCGCATCTGAGATGAACTGCAGCTCCTCGCGAGTGTGAATCCGACCCACCGGATTCTGCGGGGAGCAGAGCATGTAGACCTTGATGCCGGAGGCCATGGCCGCTTCGATTCCTTCTAGGTCTAGCCTCCAGGTGTTGTTGTCTCGAATCAGCGGAACATCGTGCGGAATCGCACCAACCTCTTTGACCCAGAAGGAGAAGTTTGTGTAGACGGGTGAATTGACTAGCACTTTGTCACCGGGCTTGGTCAAGACCCGCATGATCTCAGTCGCTGCAACTCCAACGTCTGTGGCAAAACGAATGTGGGATGGATCAAACTCCCAGCCCCAAGTGGTCTTGGCATAGTGCTGAAAAGCTGGTGCCAGCTCAGGAAACGGCCCAAGGTAGCCCACATCGGAGTTTGAGATTAGGTCGGTCAGAACCTTGCGGATTTCCGGTGCAATTTCGTAGTCCATTTCGGCAACGTGCATCGGAAGAATCTCTTGCGGATGCCTACGCCATTTTGAACTAGAGCGATTGGCAAAGTTGTCTAGGCGATCTTCATCGAGCATGCCTAAATTATCCTCCGCGGATTCGATTTCTAACTGAAATCGGCGAAAAGTAACAGAACTGCAATCGTGAACATCACCAGGGCTATGAAGCTGTCCAGCACTCTCCAGAACTTGGGGCTCGAGACAAACCGGGACAGAAACTTCGCAAAGTAACCAAGTGAGAAGAACCAAACGAAACTGGCAGTTGCCGCCCCGATTCCAAAGACCCAGCGGTCATCGTTGAACTGGTTTGCAACCCCGCCCAACAGGATGACCGTGTCGAGATAAACGTGGGGATTCAAATACGTTAGGGCTGCGATGCTCAGCAGCGCTCCAAGCAGAGTCCCTTTGCCCTCGCCTGCAGCCTCGAGCGTGGCGGGCTTCATCGCCCGCCTAACCGCACTGATTCCAAACCAGGTCAGATAGGCAGCTCCGGCGTATCGAATGATCTCAAGGGCTAAAGGAAAGCCTTGGATCAATGCTCCTAGGCCAGCGATGCCAACAATGATCAGCAAGGCATCGCTCACCGCCGCAAAGAGCACAATTGGAAACACGTACTCTCGACGCAGGCCCTGTCTCAAGACAAAGGCGTTTTGAGCTCCAATGGCAATGATTAGTCCAAGACCGGTTGCAAAGCCAGTTAGCGCAGCAATCATGATTTGCCCCATCCCATGGCCTTAGCATCCAGCCTTGCAGTGAGAGCCATGTGGGGAACAGTCAATGCCCAGATCACAACCAGCAGATACCAGAGCAACTCTTGCTCCAAGTTGAACCCATTGAAGAACCCCAACCAAATTGTGAAGCCAATCACCAAAATTAGAGCCGGCAGGCCGGCTGCGATTGCTTGCCAGAGAGCCTTGCCAGGCCGGTCTTCAGAATGGGCGGCCAATGACTTCGGAAGCTCGAGGCTCAACCGCCCAGTGTGGCGAAGCGCGTGCCAGAGCCCAAAGTAGAAGGCAAACGCCACAAGTGGAGGGGCGATTAGAGAAATACCGAGCAGAAGTGCGAGATCTAGCGCTTCTTGATTGCGCTTTTTCAAAAGCATGAGCAGCGTCACACCTAGGTTTAGCGCCACGAAAATTACAAACAGGCTCGGAGCAAAACCAAACGCCCAATCTGTAATCTCTGGGTTCACCACCTGCAGGGCTGCCGAAGACTGGTTGCTGACCAACGGCAAAACCACCGGAGTGAACCCGGCTGCCAGTGCATACCAAACCTTTGGGAAGTCGCCATTGCCCTGACGCCGGTCAAGCTCTGCGATAAAGGATGCGTCTCCGATTCCAAAGTGGATGGCGCTCATAAGCACGACCAGCTGAAATCCGAGCAGGTTTGCGCTCAGGATGAACCAGATCACTAGGCCGGTAACCGCAAGGTATCCCAGGAGAAAAAGTGCCATCTTGAGCGAGGCAAACTTTGGCACGGTGACGATGTGATCCACTGCTCCGTGCGGAATGCCAACGGTTAAAGCAATAAGTGCAAGGGCAATCTGCCAACCAAGTTCATCCGGAAAGAAAAAACTCAGCGGGACCGAAATAAATAATCCCAAAACGATGCTGAATCTCGAGAAGGTTCGCAGTTGAACCAGTAACTTTTTCTCCGATAACAGCACAATTTCGAGTCTATCGCCAGGGAGCAAAGATGTTCGGTGAGTGGTCCTACATGGCCATGCTGGCGTTCGTGTTAGTCGCATCAGGCTGGCTGGAATTCGCCTTCAAGATCAGAGTTTGGCGCAACCCGGTGAAGCTGTTTTCGACCGTTGCACTAGCTGCTCCGATATTCATTCTCTGGGACGCCTACGCAATCAGCCAGGGGCACTGGTTCTTTGACCAGGATCAGATCCTTGGAATCTATGGCCCTTTGGGTATCCCGCTTGAGGAATACCTCTTTTTCATGATCATCCCAATCGCATCGGTGCTCACTTTTGAGGGAGTCAACTCCGCCAAGGTGATGCTGGATAGCTGGCTTGCAAAGCGAGAGAAGGTAAGCGCATGACCTACACAATGCTTGCCTTTATCGGAGTTGCGGTTGCAATCATCATCGAGCGGCTTATCGGCGCAAAGCTATTTCGATCTCCGAACTTTTACCTTGCCTACTTCATCGTGATGTTTTTCCAACTGGTCACCAACGGCTACCTCACTGGGCAGGGAATCGTCACCTACGGTGAAGAGATGATCATGGGTGCGCGGGTTGCAAACGCACCAGTAGAGGACCTGCTTTTTGGATTTGCTTTGGTAGTCCTCTCGATGTCGGTTTGGTCCAAACTGGGACAACTCGAGAGCGCTCGCGCAGGGAATAAAGCAACTTCTGATTCTGCTTAGAAAGTCATGACTCTAAACGCCTCTGACCTAGCTCCAGCTTTCACCCTGAAGAACCAAGACGACCAGGATGTGTCGCTTGCGTCATTCAAGGGCCAAAAAGTAGTCGTTTACTTCTACCCGGCAGCTTCCACTCCGGGCTGCACCACCCAAGCCTGCGAGCTCAGGGACAACATCAACTCGCTGAAGTCTGGCGGCTACGTTGTGCTGGGAATCTCTCCGGATAAGCCTGGAAAGCTCAAGAAGTTCAAGGACAAAGAGGGCCTGAACTTTGACCTACTTTCAGATG
>CAZQHT010000032.1:0-10921 GCA_964593635.1 uncultured Aquiluna sp. | reverse complement strand
ACGCCATCTTGAACCTTCTGTGCCTCATCGCGGATTGCAAGCATTGCCTCGATGAATCTATCTAGCTCCTGCTTTGGCTCTGACTCTGTTGGCTCAATCATGAGCGTTCCCGATACGGGGAAGCTCATAGTTGGGGCGTGGAAACCGTAGTCGACCAAACGCTTAGCAATGTCGTCATTTCCAATGCCAGCAGATGACTGCAGTGGGCGAATGTCGATGATTGCCTCGTGCGCGATTAGTCCGTGCTTGCCGGTGTAGAGAAGCGGGAAGGCATTCGAAAGCTTCTTGGCAACATAGTTTGCGCTTAGCACTGCGACCGCAGTAGCTGCCTGGAGACCCTCATTACCCATCATCTGGATGTATGCCCAGGAGATAGGAAGAATGCTTGGCGATCCGAAAGGAGCAGCCGAAACTGGACCATAACCAGTTAGCGGAACCTGGGCCATAGAGTGACCGGGCATGAAGGCACTCAGGTGTGAACGGGCAACAACCGGACCAACTCCTGGGCCACCGCCACCGTGAGGGATGCAGAAGGTCTTGTGAAGGTTAAGGTGTGAAACATCGCCACCAAACTCACCAAACTTTGCGAAGCCAACCACTGCGTTGGTGTTTGCACCATCGATGTAAACCTGGCCGCCGCCTGCGTGAACTAGGTCGCAGATTTCAACAACTGCCTCTTCGTAAACACCATGTGTTGACGGGTAGGTGATCATCAGTGCGGAGAGCTTGTCGCCAGCCTCGACGATCTTGGCCTTGAGGTCAGCTACGTCCACGTTTCCGTCAGCGTCACATGCCACAACCACAACCTCCATGCCCGCGAGCACGGCGCTCGCGGCATTGGTGCCGTGGGCTGAGGAAGGAATTAGGCAGTGCGTGCGCTGCAGGTCTCCGCGTGAGCGGTGGTAGCCACGAATAGCAAGCAGACCTGCAAGCTCTCCCTGGCTTCCCGCGTTTGGCTGAAGTGAGACCGCTTCGTAGCCAGTGATGTCGCTCAACCAGCTGGTTAGTTCGCCGATGAGCTCCATGTAGCCCTGGGTGTCCTCGGCAGGAGCAAACGGGTGAAGGTTTGCAAACTCTGGCCAGGTGACAGCTTCCATCTCGGTGACCGAGTTCAACTTCATTGTGCAGGAGCCCAGCGGGATCATGCCGCGGTCTAGCGCGTAGTCAAAATCGGCAAGCTTCTTGAGGTAGCGAAGCATTGCGGTCTCTGAGTGGTAGGTGTTGAAAACTGGGTGCTGCAGATACTCGGTGGTCCTGTGGTTTCTGAGCTTGTCAGAACCATCAGCCGCATTTGGAGCCTTGGCTCCAAATGCCGAGGCCAACTTTGCTAGGTGGTCCCAAGAGGTGCTCTCGTCGATCGAGACACCAATTGTCTTATCATCCAGCTTCAGAACGGTCAGGTCATGGGCCCTAGCGGCATTGAAGATCTTGTTGGCATCACTGTTCAGAACACGGATGGTGTCGAAGAAGTTCTGGTGCTGCAGGGTGTGGCCGGCATCAGTCAAGACCTTTGCCAAGGCGCTGGTCTTTAGGTGAATCTCGGACGCAATCGCCTTGAGGTTTTTTGGGCCGTGGTAAACGGCGTACATACCTGCGATAACCGCAAGCAACACCTGAGCGGTGCAGATGTTGCTGGTTGCCTTCTCGCGGCGAATGTGCTGCTCGCGGGTCTGAAGAGTTAGTCGGTAGGCGGGAGCACCTTCTGCATCAACCGAAACGCCTACTAGACGCCCAGGCATTGTGCGCTCAAGCTTGTCGCGGACCGCTAGGTAACCTGCGTGCGGACCACCAAAGCCCATTGGAACTCCGAAGCGCTGGGTGGTTCCGCAAACTACGTCTGCTCCCTTTTCTCCCGGAGGAGTGATCAGGGTAAGAGCCATAAGGTCTGCAGTTGCGATAGCCAATCCACCGAACTCGTGGACCTTTGCAAAAAGGTTCTCAAAGTCAATGATTCGTCCCGATGCACCTGGGTACTGGATTACCGCACCGAAGCACTCCTCGGAGAGCTCTCTGGAGTCGCTTGCGTCAAAGTAGCGAATCTCGATACCCATGGGCTCTGCACGGTGCTCAAGCAGCTGCTTGGTCTGTGGGTAGAGGTCAGAGTCAACATAGAAAAGGTTGGACTGACTATCGGCACTGCGACGAGCAATCATCATGGCTTCGACGACCGCGGTTGACTCATCGAGCATCGATGCGTTCGCAGTCTTCATGCCGGTTAGGTCTGTGACCACGGTCTGGAAGTTGATCAGTGCCTCTAGACGACCCTGACTAATTTCTGGCTGGTATGGGGTGTAGGCGGTGTACCAGCTCGGGTTCTCCAAGACATTGCGCTTGATAACCCCAGGGGTTCTGGTTCCGTAGTAGCCCAGTCCGATGAAGGTCTGGGTGATTCTGTTTTTGCCTGCAATCTCGTGCAGACGAGCTAGTGCATCGTCCTCACTGATTGCAGCAGGTAGCGTGCTGCCACCCTTGTATTGAATCGACTCGGGGAGAGCCTTCTGCATTAGATCTGCAAGTGATTTCGCACCAACGTAATCGAGCATTTCCTGCTGCTCTGCGGCAGTCGGGCCAATGTGACGGAACTGAAAATCGTGGTGCTTTTCTAGCACTTATTTACTCCCCGGTTAGTGCGTTGTATTCGGCTGCCGAAAGAAGCTCTGGCAGTGAGGTGAATCGAATCTTGACAAGCCAGCCTGCGCCAAACGGATCCTCGTTGATGGTCTCTGGTGACCCTGACAGCGAGGTGTTTGACTCAACAACCTCACCGTCCATCGGTGCGTAGAGCTCGCCGACAGACTTCGTGGACTCGATCTCACCGCAAATCTTCATGTAGGTGGTGTCTGAGCCAACCTTTGGAAGGTCGACGTAGACGATCTCGCCGAGTGCGTCAGCCGCATAGCGAGTGATGCCAACGGTGGCTACATCGCCCTCGATCAGCACCCACTCGTGCTCTTTGGTGTACTTGAGATTCTCTGGGTTTGTCATTTCTTACCTTCCCCTTTTATAGAACGGCATTGCTACGACTTCGTATTCCACTTTTGTGCCACGAACATCTGCTTCGAGTTTGCTGCCAACTGGCAGGTCAAGATCACCATCAAGGTAGGCCATGGCGATTGGGTATCCAAGAGTTGGAGAAAGCACTCCAGAGGTCACTTTTCCGATTGTCTTCTCGCTAGCTGGCAGGAAGATTTCGTAGTCCGCGCGAGCTGCCCTGCGACCCTCACCCTTGAGTGCATAGAGCTTTCTCGATGGGGTCATGCCGAGCCTTGCCTCAAGTGCTTCTTTGCCAACAAACTGCTTGTCGAAGCTGATGATTTTGTCTAGGCCAGCTTCAAATGGGGTTAGGTCACTTTCGAGCTCGTGGCCATAGAGCGGCATTCCAGCCTCAAGTCGAAGTGTGTCTCGCGAGGCAAGGCCACACGGAGTGACGCCCTGGTCGGAAATCAGATCCCAGATCTTCTCGGCGTCGCTATTTGCGACCATGATCTCGAAGCCGTCTTCTCCGGTGTAGCCGGTGCGAGCAATCAAAACGCTGATGCCGGCAATGTCTGCGGGTGCAATCGCGTAGTACTTGAGGCTTGCGAGGTCATAGGTTGCCCCGAGGAAGTTTGGGGTGAGCAGACCCTGCAAAATTTCCGCCGACTTAGGGCCCTGAAAAGCTAGTAGTGAGTAGTCGTCTGATATGTCTTGGATTTCAACTTCAAAACCAGCACCTCGTTCGCGAAGTGCCTTGACAACGGCGTGACGGTTTGAGGCGTTGGCAATGATCAGGTAGTCCTGAGCTGCGATGCGGTAAACGATGAGGTCATCAATTACCCCGCCGTCAGGGTTACAAATCATTGTGTACTTGGCTCTGCCATCTGCCAGGGCGGAGACCTTCGATACAACGGCGTAGTCCAGGAAGCCTTCGGCATCGCCCAGGATAGTGATTTCAGCCATGTGGCTGATGTCGAAAAGCCCGGCAGATTTCCTCACAGCGTGGTGCTCATCAAGGTCTGATCCGTAGCGCACCGGCATGTTCCAGCCGCCGAAATCGGTGAAGGTAGCGCCAAGTGATTGATGCTTGTCAAAGAGGGTTGTGGTCTGCACTCAATCACATTAGTTCACAATTTTGGACCAAATTCCCGAACCAACTAAATGGTTGTCAATTTGTGTTCTAACTCCGCATATTTGGCAGCCGTAAGCGACACAATCTCCTGCGGGAGCGCGGGTGGCGTTCCACTTTGGTCCCAATTTGCCGCAAGCCAGTTGCGGACTATTTGCTTGTCAAAACTCTGATCGCGAACACCCTGCTCCCAGAGGTCTTTGTCCCAGTAGCGAGAGGAGTCCGGAGTTAGCACTTCATCACCAAGGGTCATCAAGTTGGTCCTAGGGTCATTGCCAAATTCGAACTTGGTGTCCGCAAGGATTAGTCCAGCTTTGCCAGCAAGCCGTGATGCCTCCAAAAAGATGCTGATGCTGAGATCGCGAAGCTCTTCGGCGATCTTTACGCCGACAATCTCTATGGTCTGCTCGAAGCTGATGTTCTCATCGTGCTCCCCCTGCTGAGCCTTGAAGGCAGGAGTGAAAATGGGATGGGGAAGTCGGTCGCCAAACTCGAGCCCTTGAGGCAGTTCGATACCGCAGACCTCACCGGTCGCTTGGTATTCCTTCCAGCCTGAGCCTGACAGGTAGCCTCGCACCACACACTCAATTGGATACATCTCGAGGCGCTTCGCGATCATGCCCCTACCCGAAACAGTTGCTGGAACCTCAAGTTCTGAGGAGCGGTGGTTTGGAACATCAAGTCGGTCAAACCAGAAGTTGGTCATCGAGGTGAGGTTTTCTCCCTTGCCCGGAATCTCTGGCGACAGGACGTGGTCAAAAGCGCTGACTCGATCCGAGGCGAGAATCAAAACCAGGTGGGAGAAGTTGGGATCAAGCGGTTGATAAAGCTCACGCACTTTTCCGGAGTAGATGTGCTCGAAACCATCGATCCGCATTAGCTGACCTTTAGGGCTATGTCGTGGCGGTAGAACCCACCCTCGAGCGAGATACGAGCCATGCCCTCATAGGCCAAAGTTCTGGCCTCCTGGAAGCTGTCGCCGCAGCCAACTACCGAGAGCACTCGACCGGTTGGGCTGGCCTTGCAAACCTCAACATCATCCATGGCCTCGGCGGCCTCAATGCCAAATACGTCACGAACTGGAGCATTAGTGACGGGGTAACCCTCTGAGGCTAGAACAACTGTCACAGCGCACTTGTTTGAGAACTCCGCACTTGGGCCAACATCAAGCTTTCCGGTTGATGAGCGCATTAGGAGGTCTGCAAGATTGGTTTGCAGTCTCCGCAATACAACCTGGGTCTCCGGATCTCCGAACCGAGCGTTGAACTCGATGACCTTCACGCCTCTTGAGGTCATGATCAAGCCGCAGTAGAGCAGTCCCACAAATGGTGTTCCGCGGCGAGCCAGCTCGTTGACGGTTGGCTGCGCAACGCGCTCGGTGACCTCCTCGATAAAACCCTCGGGCAACCAAGGCAAGGGGCTGTAGGCGCCCATGCCACCGGTGTTTGGGCCCTCATCATTGTCATAGGCGCGCTTGTAGTCCTGAGCTGGACTCAATGGCATGACTGACTTTCCATCCGACAGGAAGAACAGACTGACCTCTTGGCCATCTAAAAACTCTTCAACCAGCACACCCTCATCTATGAATTTTGCGGCGTGCTCAATAGCTGCAGTGCGGTCACTGGTGACAATTACGCCTTTGCCTGCTGCGAGGCCATCGGCCTTCACCACATAAGGAGCACCGAACTGATCGAGTGCGTTCTCGACCTGCTCCATGCTGGAGCACTCTCTCGCCATTCCGGTTGGAACATCGGCGGCTGCCATGATCTCTTTGGCAAACTGCTTGCTGCCCTCCAGCATGGCCGCTTTTTGAGAGGGTCCGAAAACTGCAATCCCTTGAGCTCTTAGAGCATCCGATACGCCAGCTACCAAAGGTGCTTCCGGGCCAATGATTGCAAGGTCAATCTTTTCGGTGAGCGCACAACCAACAACTGAAAGCTCATCGGTGGCGATGACCTCAGGCTTGATTTCTACCTCGCGGCCGATGTATTCGTTGCCCGGGGCACAAACTATTTGGGACGCGAGGGTGCCGGTTCGAATGAGCGCTTTCACGATCGCGTGTTCTCTAGCGCCGGACCCAACAACCAGGATTCTCATCCTGCTGAGTTTACCGCTCGAGCTCCTTTAGAACCTGGAGGGCTTGGATGTAGACCATCCCTTGCTCACGTGGGCCAACCGTGAGGAGCCGCAATATTTGATAGGGCTCAAGTTTGAAGACAATGCGCAAGCGACCGCCATGCCCAGTTCGCAGGGAAAAGCAATCGTGAAGTGGTCCAGTTAGCCTCTTGCCGATATCGCCACCACCAATCTTGATTCGTTCCACAGACTTGAAAACAAGAATCTGCTCGACTCGATCTAGCTTGGCAACTGCTCGGGTGAAGGCCCTGGCGGGTTTCGCAATCACTTCAGATCCTCGTCGGTGATCCCGAGTTCTTTCTTGAAGTCTTCGTAGTCAACAAACTCAAGCTCGCCACGTTCGCTCTGCTTGACCATCTTTACGACCTTGGCATACTCCCAAGGGTCGGGAAACTCACCCTCTTGGGCGATTGCTGGCCAGTTTCTGCAGGCGTCTTCAAGCAGCAGCAAGAACTCCATGTCGACAATCGCGGCGACAACCTTGTTGCGCTTCGCGATGTATTGAATGTCGCCCTTTTCTACCTTTGCCACAATCTGCGAACTTTTTTGGGAAAGCTCTGTGATTGAAACCATGTTTTCAATGACCTCTCTCGAATCCATATTCACCTCCTCTCTATCTAGAAATCTATGCATAAATCTAAGTAGAAAGAAGCTCAATAACAACAGTCAAACCGGTTGAAGCTTCTTCGGGTGATCAGCTCAGACCTTCTGTGAGTAACCAGTAGGCCCGGCAGCATGGGGATAATTGGCGCATGGGAAATAAGCAAATCTCCAAGCAGGTCGGCGAGTTAGCCCTTGCTGCCGGGGATCAGCCCACAGCAGTGAGGTATCTGCTGCAGCAGATCGGGTCCCAGGCTCCTGGCGGAGCCGTTGAACTCCGGGTCCCACCCTTTGGCGCTGTTCAGTGCATTGGGGGGTTAGACCACCGAAGGGGCACTCCACCAAATGTGGTGGAGCTATCCCCAGACAACTTCTTGGCACTTGCATCAGGCAGAACGGGCTGGGATGAGCTGGTTGCATCCGGCCAACTCGTTGCCTCGGGAGTGCTGGCTGAAGAGCTGAGAAATCTATTTCCCATACCTGGGGTTTAATAGCCACATGGAGAAGCCAGAAGAAGTCGAAATCAGAAAAGCACCGAAGGTCTTGGCCTTTGCCCTAACCGGAGCGGTGCTTGGCCTCGCGGCTGCTTTGGTGCTTTATGCCCTAATTCCAGTTGAACAAAGGTCAAGCCGCGACATTCTTGGACTGCTGCTAGTCGCTCTTGGTTCGCTCGGGCTTGGTCTGGGAGTGGTTGGCGCAATCTTCCTGGACCTCCTTACCTCGCGCAGGGTGAAAAAAGCCAGTGCAATTCGCGCCGAAAAAGCCGATTAGTGCCAAGGCCCTAGCCCGATAAACTATGGGCAAACGCAGACTCGGCAGGGGACTCAATGCGCGGTGACGGACTACTGAACCACGACATCTTGCCCGGTGAAAAAGGCCCGCAGGATCAATGTGGAGTTTTCGGAGTCTGGGCTCCAGGCGAAGAGGTCGCAAAACTTGCCTACTTTGGCCTCTATGCGCTGCAACACCGCGGCCAGGAGTCTGCGGGAATCGCAACCTCAACCGGTGAAAAAATCCTGGTCTACAAGGACATGGGCTTGGTTTCGCAAGTTTTCAACGAGGCAGCACTCGAGTCCCTCGAGGGTCACATCGCGATCGGCCACACTCGCTACTCAACCACTGGTGCTTCGCACTGGCGCAATGCTCAGCCAACTTTGGGGCGTACCGCAAACGGAACCATTGCACTGGCCCACAATGGCAACCTAACCAACACCTCCGAATTGCTTGAGCTTTTAGAACAGCGCTATCCAAACCACGAGTCTGAGCTTCGAGGTGGCAACACAACTGACACCGCGGTTCTCACAGCACTGCTCACCGGAAACCCAGACTCTTCGCTGGAGGCAACAGCCCTTGAGCTGCTTCCAAAGGTGAAGGGTGCCTACTGCCTGACCTTCATGGATGAGCACACCCTCTATGCAGCAAGAGACCCGCAGGGCGTTCGACCATTGGTGCTGGGCCGGCTTGAGCGCGGTTGGGTGGTTGCTTCAGAGTCGGCGGCACTAGATATCGTCGGCGCATCTTTTGTTCGAGAGATCGAACCAGGCGAGCTAATTGCCATTGATGAAAACGGGCTTCGCACCATGCGCTTTGCAACAGAAAAGCGCGCCGGCTGCGTATTTGAATACGTTTACCTTGCTCGCCCCGACACCGCGATCTCTGGTCGAGTTATCTATGAGGCAAGAGTTGAAATGGGTCGAACGCTTGCCAAGGAGTACCCGGTCGAGGCGGACTTGGTCATTCCAACACCTGAGTCTGGAACCCCAGCGGCAATTGGCTACTCGGAACAGTCCGGTATCCCCTTTGGACATGGCTTGGTGAAAAACGCCTACGTTGGCAGAACCTTTATTCAGCCCTCCCAAACCATTCGCCAGCTGGGCATCAGGCTGAAGCTCAACCCACTTCGTGAGGTGATTGCAGGCAAGCGATTGATCGTGGTGGATGACTCGATTGTTCGAGGCAATACCCAAAGGGCACTTGTGAAGATGCTCAAGGAGGCAGGTGCAGCTGAAGTTCACGTTCGCATCTCGAGCCCGCCGATTACCTGGCCCTGCTTCTACGGAATCGACTTTGCTACTCGTGCGGAATTGATTGCAACAGGCTTAGGCGTTGAAGATGTTCGTCAGTCAATTGGTGCAGACAGCCTGGGTTACCTCTCTCGGGAGGGCATGGTCGCTGCAACCAACCAGCCTGAGGAGAAACTCTGCACCGCTTGTTTCACAGGTAAATACCCGATTGAGCTGCCAATAGCCGAGCGGATGGGCAAGAACTTACTCGAACGTGGGGTTGCCACCATTCACGAGGAAGGTCACGTGCACGTAGATGACTAATCCTTATGCTGCCGCAGGAGTTGACACCGAAGCCGGCGATAAAGCAGTAGAGCTAATGAAGGCAGCGGTCTCTGCCACTCACTCAGATTTAGTGCTTGGCGGTTTTGGCGGCTTTGCGGGAATGATCGACGCAAAGTTTTTGAAGGACTACGACCACCCAATCTTGGCGACATCAACCGATGGGGTAGGCACTAAGGTCGCAATCGCGCAAGCGATTGATAAGCACGACACCATCGGCCAGGATTTGGTTGGCATGGTCGTTGATGACATCGTGGTCTCCGGCGCTCGCAGTTTGTTCATGACCGATTACATCGCCACCGGAAAGCTGCACCCCCAGCGCATTGCTGACATTGTGCGCGGCATCGCCCAAGCTTGCAAGGAAGTTGATGTTGCTCTAGTCGGTGGCGAAACCGCCGAGCACCCGGGGCTTTTGGGCGAGCACGAATATGACGTCGCAGGTGCTGCGGTGGGTGTGGTCGAGAAGAGCAAGATGCTTGGTGCACACCGGGTCCAAGTGGGCGACATCGTCCTGGGCCTTGAGGCCTCGGGCCTGCACTCCAATGGTTATTCACTGGTGCGCAAGATTGTTTCGGACCGCGGGCTCAGCTACACCGACAAGGTCCCAGAGTTTCAGCGCAGCTTGGGTGAGGAGCTACTCGAACCCACCCGCCTCTACACGGGAGTGCTGAACAAGGTTCTGGCCGATGAGAGATTTGCAGGTCAGGTTTCAACCCTGAGCCACATCACCGGAGGCGGCATTGCAGCCAACCTCTCTAGGGTCTTGCCCGAAACAGTTTCACTGGATGTCGAGCGTTCATCCTGGTCTCCAAATGAGGTGTTCAGGGTCTTGGCTCAGTGGGCAGGGCTGGATCTAAATGACCTGGAGAGCACCTGGAACCTGGGTCTTGGATTTGCCGCAGTGGTTCGATCTGGTTCAGCGGAGGCGATTACCTCGGAGCTTAAGGCACTTGGGATCCACACCTGGCAGCTCGGGGTAATCGAATCAACACCCTGCGACGCGGAACTACCTGGCTACATCTCGGATGCCAAGGGTGTTCGAGGCGGAGCTGTTCGATTGGTCGGTTCTTATGAAAAATAAAGCTGCCGTAGCGGTTGGGGCGATTGGTCTTCTGCTGGCCTCCATCACCTTCATCCTTGGCCTCATTACCGGTGCTAGTAACGCCCAGGTTTCCTCGCCTCGCACAGATCCCGCCCCATACTGCTTTGAAGACCCGGCCCCAGATCAGTTCAGCGAAAAGCATGCAGCAACCAAGGTTGTTGCCTGCCAGGTGATGGGCATGACAAAAGCAGAAGCGATTGCCTACATCGAGGCCGCAGAGTTGAGCTATCGAATTGCCAGCGAAGACGGCGAGAGCTTTGCTCTCACCGAGGATTACACGGACTCCAGAATCAACCTGGACATCATCGTTGGCTTGGTTGTCGGAGCAACTGCCTGGTAATCAGCCGCGATAAACCCTGCTTCGGTGATCCACTCTGATTACGACCACAACCAGTTTGAAATCGAAGATTTTGTAAAGAACGCGATAGTTCCCAACGCGAACCCGATAAGAATCGCTGCCCTTCAGTTTGACGGCTTTTGGCGGCCTTGGGTTCAAAGCCAATATGTCAAAAGCCAGCCTCACCTTGATCTGCAGGTGGGTCTCAAGTTTGGATAGCTCTTTACTGGCTTGACCGGTTAGCTCAATCGCGTAGCGGTTTGAGTCCGAGCTCACGCTCAACCTCTTCGAGCGGG
>CAZQHT010000031.1:0-11462 GCA_964593635.1 uncultured Aquiluna sp. | reverse complement strand
GCTCACGATTTGGAAGTTTAGTGCTGGCGCCAAGTGCGTCGATAGCGAGCCGCCTAATCGCCTCTCGGAGCTTTGAATTGCGAGCGGCCAGCAGAAGTGGCTGAGCACGCTGCAGTGCAGTGTCAGTGGCTACCGAGTCCTCGGGAAGCAGGTGGTTGAGCTCGCGGTGAGCAAGCTTGTAAATGGCATCCTTCAATTGTCGCTCAGGGCTCATCCCCAGGGCTTGACCCCTAACTCGATTAGCAACCGGCCAGTAGTCAAAACTGACCATTCGCAGATCCCATAAGAAACGATTTACCCCGATCGCATCCGCGGCAAACGTTCCAAGCACCAGCTCCGCCGCCTCGATTAAGCCAAGGCTGGCCTGATTCCGAGAGACCGAACTTTCAGGGGTGTAGATTCCAGGCTCAAGACTTGGTGCAACATCAACCACAATCACATCAAAGTGCGCTCGCGCAATTTCAATGAGCCCACTTATTGCCGCCTCATCGAAGTCACTCCAGCGCATCGGGGTTGTGACTCCCGGCAAAAAGCGAAGCGTGTGCTTCTCGAAGGACAGCTCGCGGCTCAGCCGGGTAAGTTCGAGTTGGTCCAACCTCCCCTGACGAGCAAGGCGAAGTGCTGCCAAAATTCCAGGCCCTGGGTCAGTGACTCCAAGGGCTGGGGCAATGCTTGGCCCATAGCTATCAGCATCAATCAGCAGAACTCGCTTTCCCAGACTCGCGATCTCAAAGGCAAGGTTTAGTGATAGCACGGTCTTTCCAGACCCAGAGCTACCCCAGACCACTAGCAACTTCGAGGCTGAGATTCCCGGTGGGGTCGGTTCTGTGGTGTCCGTGCCCAGTAGCTGAAAGAGGGTCATGGTAGCGGTAGCAGGTAGATGTCCGACTCTGCAGTGACCGCCTGCAGCAGCAGGGCTGATTGCTCCCAGCTGATGCGGATTTCAACCTCGGGGAACTCAGCGGCGAAGAGCCCCTCTCCATAGAGCAAGTCCAGCACTTCAGCTCGGGCCACCAGCTGTTGCACCTCTTGTCCCGTTTCGGTTTCCACAACCTTCCAGACCGACACCTGAGATCCGGGCTTGACTTGCACCGATGGCTTGAGCTTTGGGATGAACCTGATTGAGGTAAGTTCCTGATCGAGCTCGAATGTGAGGTCGGCTTTGGATAGAAGTTCTCCTTGACGGACAACTCGAGAGACCCCAACACCCGGCGGTAGGTCAACCGCCAATACGTAGACATCTGCCGCCTCGCCCAAATCCAGCGGGACAGGCTTCAAATCGGCCGAGGAGAGCGAAGCGCCTGGCTTCAGGACTGAAGCTGCCACCAGGTATTCAGGAACAGGCTTGGTCAATGCGGCAACGCCCAGTGCTGTGGCCAAGAGGGTTGAGCCGGCAACCAGCAATATCCAATTGGGGATTCTTCTACCAAACCTAAGTGCCATGAGCGCCTCGCTTTCGGGAGGTAACAATGGCAATAAGGAGGCATTGCTGCAGAAAGTTTTCCACAGGCAAAAATCCGCCCCCGAATAGGGGACAAAAGTTATCCACAGAATCTCGAGCACTACTTTTGCGCCCAGAGCTCTCGGGTATTTACTGCTTCGAACAGATTCCAGAGGAGGAATATTGACGAATCAGCAGGTAGTAGCCCAGCAGCCAGATCCGGCCAACTTCTTTGCCGAGATTTCAGCCGCCTACGTAGAGGTTCTGGCAGGGGTGAGAAGACCAGAGCAGCTGGCTAGATGGCTCAGCGAGCGGACCTACTACGACGTTTGTCAGCGAGCAGCTCGCGAAGCTAGACAGCGCCAACTCACGGGCCTGAGGATGCGGCCAGATGTTTCGCTTAGGTCCAGCAAGACTTTCTTGACAGACATGTCTGCATTTCAGGGCGTGGTTGTGCTGCGAGTAGGGCAAACAACCAAGGCGGTTTCGATTCGAGCCGAGAAGATCAATACCCGTTACCGGATCACTGATCTAAGCCTTATCTAGTTCTTGAAGAACGAACTTCCCTGGCCACCTTTGTTGGGCTGCTGAGGAGGGCGGCGAACTTCTGGCTTCTGCTGCGCAGTGCCCTGCTCTGTTGGGGCAGTGTAGGTGAGCCCCGCAGGTGCTGGCTGCGCCTGAGGCTCCGCCACGGTAGTGCGGACCTCAACATTGAACAAGAACTGAACAGCTTCCTCGCGAATGCCGGCCATCATGTCCGAGAACATGTTGAAGCCCTCACGCTGGTACTCAACCAGTGGGTCACGCTGCGCCATAGCGCGCAGGCCGATTCCCTCCTTCAAGTAGTCCATCTCGTAGAGGTGGTCACGCCACTTACGGTCAATGACCGAAAGCATTACCCGACGCTCTAGCTCACGCATCAATTCTTCGCCGACCTCGGCGGTTCGCTTGGCGTATGCAACTCTCACATCGGAAATCAGCTCGTCAATCAAGAACTGCTTGCTGAGCTTGGCCCTTGAGCCGACCTCTTCCAAGACCTCGTCAATCTCAAGTCCAACTGGGTAGATCGCCTTCAGCGCTGTCCACAGTTCCTCAAGATCCCAGTCTTCTCCGCCTTCTAGAAGCAGACCGTTGACGTTGTCGGTCACTACCTTCTCCACGAACTCGTTGAAGGTTGAGGAGATGTCATCACCCTCCAGGATGTGACGGCGGTCGCCATAAATGGCTTCGCGCTGACGGTTCATCACATCGTCATACTTCAAGATGTTCTTTCGAATCTCAGCGTTGCGAGATTCCACCTGAGACTGCGCGGACGCAATCGCACGAGATACGACCTTGGATTCAATTACCGAATCATCTGGGACAGAAGAGCGGTTCATCAGGGCCGCGGCGGCACCAGAGTTGAATAGGCGCATCAAGTCATCGGTAAGCGAGAGGTAGAACCTTGACTCGCCCGGGTCTCCCTGGCGACCGGAGCGACCGCGGAGCTGGTTGTCGATTCTTCTGGACTCGTGGCGCTCGGTTCCCAGAACGTAGAGGCCTCCAACGGCCAAAACCTTCTCGGCCTCAACTGCAACCTCGGACTTAACCTTCTCGAAAACTTCATCCCAAGCTGCCTCGTACTGGTCAGCCTGCTCGGCAGGGTCAATGCCTAGCTTGCTCATCTGGGCAACGGCCAAGAACTCAGCGTTTCCACCAAGCATGATGTCTGTTCCTCGGCCCGCCATGTTGGTTGCAACAGTAACTGCGCCAAAGCGACCAGCCTGGGCAACAATCACTGCCTCGCGAGCATTGTTCTTAGCGTTCAATACCTCATGCTTGATGCCTCGCTTGGCCAAGAGCTTGGAAAGGTATTCGCTTTTCTCCACGGAAGTGGTTCCAACCAGAATCGGCTGTCCAGTGGCATGACGCTCTGCGATGTCCTCGACCACCATGTTGAACTTGACCTCTTCGTTTTTGTAGATCAAGTCCGACTGGTCAAGGCGAATCATGGGTCGGTTGGTCGGGATTGCAACCACACCGAGCTTGTAGGTGGACATGAACTCGGCCGCCTCGGTCTCGGCTGTACCGGTCATACCCGAAAGCTTCTGATACATCCTGAAGTAGTTCTGCAAGGTGATGGTGGCGAGAGTCTGGTTCTCCGCCTTGATGGCCACACCCTCTTTGGCCTCAATCGCCTGGTGCATACCCTCGTTATAGCGACGACCGCCCAGGATACGACCGGTGTGCTCGTCAACAATCTGAACCTCACCGTCGACGACAACGTAGTCGCGGTCCTTGCGGAACAGCTCCTTGGCCCTGATTGCGTTGTTCAAGAAGGAGATCAGCGGGGTGTTCGCGCTCTCGTAGAGGTTGTCAATGCCCAGGTAGTCCTCGACCTTGTCGATACCAGATTCCAAGACACCGATGGTGCGCTTTTTCTCGTCTACCTCGTAGTCCTCGTCAATCTGCAGGGTCAGTACCAACTTGGCAAAGACTCCAAACCAACGGTTTACATCCGCAGCAGCCGGACCAGAAATGATCAGTGGGGTTCTTGCCTCATCGATAAGGATCGAGTCAACCTCGTCCACGATGGCAAAGAAGTGTCCGCGCTGAACCAAGTCAGCCTTGGAAAGCGCCATGTTGTCGCGCAGGTAATCAAAACCAAATTCGTTGTTGGTTCCATAGGTGATGTCGCACTCGTACTGCTTGCGTCTAACCTCTGGGTCCTGGCCCGAGACCAAGCAACCCGTGGTCATACCCAACGCTCTGAATACTCGACCCATCAACTCGGACTGGTAGCCAGCCAAGAAGTCATTTGTGGTCACAACGTGGACACCGAGGCCTGGGATGGCGTTTAGGTATGCGGCCGTTGTTGCGACCAGAGTCTTTCCTTCACCGGTCTTCATTTCAGCGATGTTGCCCAGGTGAAGTGCAGCACCACCCATTAGCTGAACGTCAAAGTGACGAAGTCCGATGGTGCGACGCGCAGCCTCGCGAACGGCGGCAAATGCCTCGGGGAGCAGCTCATCCAGGGTCTCGCCTGCTGCTAGTCGCTCGCGGAACAAGCGGGTCTCATCCCTAAGCTCATCATCGCTAAGGGTTTGAAAATTGGTCTCAAGTGCATTGACCTCTTGGGCCATCGCGGTCAGCTTCTTTAGAAGCCTTCCCTCACCGGCACGCAGCAGTTTGTCTAGAAATGACGCCAAAATTATCTCCCTTGCGGATTCGGAGCAATTCTAATGGTGGAAGCTCTGAGCTAAGCCAGTGAGATGAGCCCGTAGGTCCATCCCTTGCGCTTATAGACCACAGAAGGTTGGTGGTTTTCGGAGTCAATAAACAGGAAAAAGTCATGCCCGACCAACTCCATGCGAGTTACCGCATCGTCTCTGGTCATTGACTCGGCCTCGAACTCTTTGGTGCGAATAATCACGGGAGATTTGCCGAGGTTTGGCTTTTTCTCTGGCTCGGGTGCCTTTGGTGGTTCTGGGGCATATACATCCAGCGGCTTGATGTCGATCTGGGCAAAATCGGCAGCCGTGAGTTCGCTCACACCGAGATTCTTGTGACCCCCACCGCGGTGGACCTTGTGCTTGTCCGCGTCACGACGAAGTCGCTCTAGGAGTTTTCCAAAAGCCATGTCAAAAGCCGCAAAGTTTTCGCTCGCTCGAGCCTCAGCCTTGATGGCTTGACCAGGAAGGTAGACAGCTAGCTCGACCTGGTCCTCTACTCCGGAAGATCGATGCTCGTGACGGGTCACCTTGACTGTGAACTCCAGAATGCCGTGACTAAGTTCCGAGACCTTGCCGGACTTTTTTGTCACGTGCTGTCGAAAGCGATCTGGAAGGGTGAGGTTTTTGGCGGAGATTCTAAGTTCCATGCTTACCTCCTACAGTGCATTACTCAAATAGAAACCTACGCCTAAATCTTTTCCTGGACTGCCGAATCCACAAATCTTCTTGCCAACACACAGAAACCACTCACCTCTCCCCCAGCGGCCTCGACTGCCCTGCGCATCTCTCGCAGGGTTGAGGAGGTTGTGAGGACATCATCAAATAGCAAGACCTTCTTCCCCGCCAAAGAATTAGCCCTAAAGGCACCAGAAAGGTTTTCACTTCTCTGCTGAGCGTTCAGACGCCGCTGATCCAAAACCCGCTTTGCCCTAATCAGCTCGATTACTGGCAACTTGTTTTTCGAATTCCGAAGCATGAACTTCACTGGAACAAATCCTCTTGAGCGATAGGCCTTGGGCGTAGTTGGTGGAATGACAACCAAGTCGGCCTGCTGCCAAAGTGGCAAGAAAATCAGCTGTTCCAGCTCCTTTGCGAACACTGGTGCCAGCGCCGTCATCGAGCGGTCCTTGAATGCGCTCAAGGCGGCGGTGAGCGGGGCATCCAATTCATGAGCGAAGTAACCACTCAGATCGTCCACCTTTTCCGAAATTGGTTCCGATGCGAAAAAGTGCTCTTTACAAAACAGGGTCTTGGGGGTGCGGCAATAAACGCAGCTCACCGGAGCAAGTATTTGAAGCAGCGCGTCAATCATGCGTCGACTGTCCCAGGTCCGAACCCCTGCCCAGCGAGCTCGGGCAAGAAGCTGTGGAGAAGTCTTGGCTATCTGGAGTTGGTGATGTCCAGCGCGGAGGTGAGCACCCGGCGCCAGGTGCCTCCGGCTAGGGCCCAAATCTCCTGGTTGTCACCGAGCATGTAGGTGGCAAACTCTGTCGATCCACCGACAATCTTTCTGCCCTTGATCGGCGGCATAGAGAGCTGAGACCTAGGGCCCGCTAGCGGGTAATCGCTCAAGGTGGTTGAGCCGGTCGGAGTTAGCTCCAAAACTCTAACGTTGGCCTGATTTTGCCAGGTGAAAGAGATTGGGACTCCAATCGCGGGGTCAATGCTCACACCGCGGTAGAGCATGTTTGGCATCAGCCGGACATCCTTAGTCAGAGTGAATATCTCTAAGCGAGATTTGCCTTCAGACTGCAAAAGGACACCAAGCCTCGCGCCATCGGGGCTGAATTCTGCGGCACTACGTTCACCCAGTGCCGGCAACACAATCGACTTCACAAGGGTTGTGTTATCAAAAACCTGAAGTTCTGAGCCTGAGCGTCTCGGGAACACCCAAAGCAAACCATCGGGATCGAAGGCCAAGGCGACTATGTCGCTCTCCTCAGAGATCCGCCTTGTGCTGGCAGAAATTCCAGTGCCACCAACTATGTAAACGCCGGTGCTAGTAGCGAATGCCACCTGATCAGAAGCAGCGTTGGTGGCGAACTGTGACGGCTGGTTGTTCTCCACAAACAATGCAGTCCCAGGCAGTGGTTGCTGAACACCAGCACCTAAGCGGACCACACCGTCAGCCATTGCAATGCCCTGTGCGCCACTTCGGCTCGGGGTAACCGAAGCAGGAATGATGTCCTGGGGCGAGGCGTTTACGTAGATGGCCACCTCGTTCACACCAGAGAGTTGAAGCAGCGTGGCGCGAATCTGCGCCAGCATCAACCTTCTGCCGATCGCATCAGCACTGAGGGCGGTGGAGTCAAAGTCGACCTGAGCCACTCCGTTTTCGACTTTGACAGCGTCGATAGTCAGCTTGGTGCCAATTGGAATTGCGGTTCTAATCGAATCTTCCATCCAGCTGGATGGCCCAGCAAGCATGGCGTTCACAAGCCTTGTGCCGGTGGATGCTCGGGATGGGAACCACCTGGAATCTGAGACCAGCCTGCGTTGCTGAGAGTCGAAGAAGTAAACGCTGTAGGGCCGGAACACAACTGAGAAGACCGGAGCCGTTACAACTGTGAGATCTGGTGCCGAGGATATTCTCCACTCACCATCTTCTTGCTCCAGCTGAAAGCGAAGCGATGTTGGCTCAGACGAAAGTGGATCCTGGTAGCGTCCGTGCTCATCCAGCCGTGCTGTCACATTCAGACTGACAATCTGAAGGCCGGTTCCCGCTTCGCGGAACTCAGGAGCACCAGAGCGAATCAAGACAGCGGCATCTGGCTTCCAGCGCTGAGCGAAGTCTTTTGATAAAAACTCTCGGGCAACTGAGTAATCCCCTTGCGGGCCTGTGCCAGCGGCCAGAAAGCCACTGACGATTTGCTGCTGGTCTGCGCCAACGGTTGGGCCTGATGGCGAGTAGTAGGCAAACTCTTGCTCGAGCTCACTCGCAATCTCAGGACCTGATCGCACGTCAATTTGAGTGGGTATTTGTGCACACCCGGTTAGCACCAGGACGGTAAGCGCAGCAATCAGTTTTCTCATGGCTCCACCGACCTTGGAGGAAGCGGCAGTGGCGAGCTGCCGATCACAAAGTCGACCCGCTTTGGAAGGGTGAGCCTGAAACTTGATCCGCGCTTTGGCTTTGACCACACCTGCAGCCATCCTCGGTGCAGGATTGCATCTTCCTTCGCGATGGCAAGGCCTAATCCTGTGCCTCCAACTGAGCGCTGCCTTGCAGGGTCAGCCCTCCAGAATCGGTCGAAGATTCGCTCGAGCTGCTGCTTGGTCATTCCAACGCCGGAGTCGGTAACGGAGATTGCAACCGCCTGCTGATTCTGAGAGACCTCAACCCGAATTGGCTTACCCTCACCGTGCTCGACGGCGTTTGAGAGCAGGTTGACGATTAGTCGCTCAATGCGCTTCGCATCGACCTCAGCCTCAACCGGCTGTGAGGGCAAATCGATTTCGATTGGAGTGTTCATGCTCAAAGCCAGTGGCTCGATGCTCGCGATTGCCGCACCCACTACCGCATTTAGATCTCTGAGCTCCAATTCGGCTTGGACAGCACCTGCGTCATAGCGTGAGATTTCTAGCAGGTCTGCGAGCAGCCGCTCAAATCTCTCAATTTGCGCCTGCATCAATTCGGCAGATCTGGAAAGAGCCGGCTCAAGTCGTTCTCGGTTTCCAAACAGCACCTCACCCGCCAGCTTGATTGTGGTGAGCGGAGTGCGAAGCTCGTGGGAAACATCAGAAACAAATCTGCGCTGCATTCGAGAAAGCGAATCGAGTTTTTGAATCTGCTGCTGAAGGTTTCCAGCCATCTTGTTGAAGGAGCGAGCCAGCTGAGCAATAACGTCCGAGCCGCGCTCGGCAAGACGCTCATCAAGCTGACCCTCAGCCAGAAGCTCTGCTGCTGCAGCTGCCTGCTCCACCGGACGAACCACTCTTCTGGTGACCAGGTAGCTCACGCCACCGATGATGAAGATCAGAAAGATTCCACCGATCACAAGCGCATTCTGAACAAGCGCGAGCGCTTCCTGCTCGGGGCTGAGGTCAAAGACGAGATACAGCTCGAAGCTACCCGCCAGTGGAATGTTGATTGGTGCCCCAACTGTGACGCCTGGATAAGTGACATCCCCGCGCTTCAAGGTGATTGGCGTGTAGCTCAGCACTTCCGGGTTGGCCCTAACCTGCTCCCTGAGGGCCTCTGGAATTGATGCGAGGTCTAGGTCTGGCGAGATGGGCGACTGGAACAATTCAAGTTGTGCCTGTCCAGGGCTTCGAAGCAATGCCACCTGACGGTTAGCCGAGGCTCCGGTGATCTGAAGCGATGGCACAACCGAGTTGATCAGGTTTTGCAGGGCGGTCTCATCGGTCAAAGCGGCAGCCGCAACAGTGTTTTGAACGCTACCGATTGCCCGCTCGGTTTCAGACAAAACCTGCTCTAGCCGGTTTTGGTAAAACGAATTAGCCAGGGAGAAGGACAGGAATCCGCCCAGGGTGATAAGTGCGACCAGCGAGAAGCCAAGGGTGGCCAGCACGGCCTTGGCGGTTAGAGATTTACGAAGCCAGTTCACGCAGTTTCAGTGCCGACGCGGTAACCGTGACCGCGGACGGTCATGACGATCTTTGGGTTCTCTGGGTCAATCTCCACCTTCGAGCGCAGGCGCTGAACGTGGACATTCACCAGTCTGGTGTCGGCCTTGTACTGGTAGCCCCAAACCTGCTCTAGCAGCATCTCGCGCGAGAAAACCTGCTGCGGCTTAGTGGCGAGGGTGTGCAGCAACTTGAATTCCAGCGGCGTCAGGGAAATCTTGGTGTCCCCGCGCTTTACCTCGAAGGAGCGAGGGTCAAGGCTCAGGATGCCAATCTGGATGTTGCCACCCTCCTCGCTCAACGGGCGGAGTCTGGCCTTGATTCTTGCCAAAAGCTCAGCACCGTTGTGAGGCTTGACGACGTAGTCATCCGCACCGGCTTCTAGGCCGCGGACAACGTCCTCGGTCTCGCCCTTAGCGGTGAGCATGATGATTGGAACTCCACTGACCGACCTAATCTGCTCGCAAACCTCGATCCCGGATTGCCCGGGCAGCATGATGTCGAGCAGAACTAGGTCGGGGTGAGAGTCATTGAACGCAGAGATTGCGCTTAGGCCATCGGCAGCAAAGGCAGGTTCGTAGCCGGCACCCGAAAGCACCAGCCCAACCATTTCCCGCAGTGCATCGTCGTCGTCAACGACCAAAATCTTTTGAGACACTGCGACCTCCTGACTAGTAGCGGTAGTGATCCACCTTGTAAGGACCATCTACTGCTACACCAATGTATCTTGCCTGAGAGCTTGACAGTTTTGTCAACTTCACTCCGAGCGCATCTAGGTGCAATCTAGCAACCTTCTCGTCAAGATGCTTGGGCAAAATGTGAACTCCGAGGCCGTACTCTGCAGCACGCTCGTATAGCTCGATCTGCGCAAGAACCTGGTTGGAGAACGAGGTGCTCATAACAAACGATGGGTGACCGGTTGCGTTTCCAAGGTTCATTAGGCGACCTTCGGAAAGAATCAATACCGCACGGCCGTTTGGCAAACGCCACTCGTGAACCTGAGGCTTGATCTCAACCTTCTCAACTCCAGGAATGCGGCCGATGCCAACCATGTCGATTTCGTTGTCGAAGTGACCAACGTTCGCAAGGATTGCAAGGTTCTTCATCTGCAAAACGTGCTCAGCAGTGATTACGTTTTCGTTTCCAGTTGAGGTGATGAAAATGTCTACCTCGCCGATAACCGACTCAAGGGTTGTGACCTGGTAGCCATCCATGACAGCCTGCAGCGCACAGATTGGGTCGATCTCGCTGATGATGACTCGGGCACCCTGGCCGCGTAGAGCCTCAGCACAACCCTTACCAACATCTCCGTAACCGGCAACGAAGCAAACCTTGCCGCCCATTAGGACATCGGTTGCACGGTTTAGGCCATCTGGAAGTGAGTGGCGGATGCCGTACTTGTTGTCAAACTTTGACTTCGTAACGGCGTCGTTCACGTTGATAGCTGGGAACAATAGTTCGCCGCGCTTGAAGAACTCGTATAGGCGGTGAACACCGGTGGTGGTCTCCTCAGAGACACCGATGATGTCCTTAGCCATGCGAGTGAAGTAGGTTGAGTCGCGCTTTAGCGACTCGGTAAGGGTTGCAAGAACAACGCGGTACTCGTCAGAGTCGTCCACGCCAGCTGGAGGAACTGAACCAGCAGCCTCAAACTCAACACCCTTGTGGACTAGCAGAGTTGCGTCGCCACCATCGTCAAGAATCAGGTTTGGACCACTGAAACCCTGGGCTGAGAAGTCAAAGATCTTCTCGGTGCACCACCAGTACTCCTCCAGGCTCTCGCCCTTCCATGCAAAGACCGGAGTTCCCTTAGGGTCCTGAGTGGTTCCCTTGCCGACTACGACAGCTGCTGCTGCCTCATCCTGGGTTGAGTAAATGTTGCAGCTGGCCCAGCGGACATCTGCACCAAGCTCGACCAAGGTCTCGATCAAGACTGCAGTCTGAACTGTCATGTGAAGTGAGCCTGCGATGCGAGCACCGGTCAGGGGCTTGGATGCGCCGTACTCCTTGCGAAGCGCCATAAGCCCCGGCATCTCTGCTTCGGCTAGGCGGATCTGGTGACGGCCGGACTCGGCCAATGAAAGGTCTGCGACCTTGAAATCAATTTGCGTAATAGTGCCACTCATGAGTGCCTCTTTCGTAGTTCGAAACTAGCTGTTTCTAATTGCTTGGATTGCTTTGTCTCGAATCTCTACCATCGAGGCCTCGTGGCTGGATTCAAC
>CAZQHT010000030.1:0-11943 GCA_964593635.1 uncultured Aquiluna sp. | reverse complement strand
TCTCAAAGATCGGATGCTTCTGACTTCATCTCTCGAATCAGCTTCAGAGCAACTTTTCAAGTCTACCGATTCAGACCCTGATGTCAATCCCTGGTTTCCCAGCTATTTACCCAGTTTCCGAGGTCGGAGACCTAAATCTTAGACACTAAAAACTAGAGCCACAAGGCCCAGTTTTTACTCTCTAGGATCTGTTGCACTTGAGCCGGCGATCACATCGGATTCTGCCAAACTTTGGACAACTTGGTAGAGCTTAGTCACGATTTGGTAAAGCTGTCAAATCGATTGCGAGATTGGCGTGGCAAGAGTTTTTATCGGGCTATTTGGCTTGAAACAGGCCAGCCAAATTCTTCTTTCCGCGGGCCAAAACTGCCTGGCCTCCTGCAAGAAACTGCTCCACCAGTGCATCTTCAGATTCAATCTTCACCTTGTTGAGTGACACTGCACCCTGGGCGATAGCCCTGCGCGCTGCTCCATTTGACTCGCACAGACCAGTGGCGACCAATGCTGCCACCACGCTCTCCCCCGCCGCCACTGTCGCGCTAGGCAGTTCTGCCAGGGCTTGCCTAAGCGCATCCTCGCTGAGGGCAGAGAGATCGCCGGAACCAAAAAGTGCAAGGGATGCATCACGAGCGGCCTCGGCTTCGGCCTTTGAAAACACCAGCTCGGTAACCTCTAGCGCCAAACGACGCTGAGCCTCGCGCTTGAATGGCTCCTCACGAACCATGACCTCATACTCCGCAATCTCTGCCCGAGTAAGGAAGGTGAAAACCTTCAGGCGGTCAATCACGTCGGCATCATCTGCGTTTAGCCAGAACTGATACATCGCATAGGGGCTAGTGAGTTCGGAATCTAGCCAGATGGCATTGCCCTCTGACTTGCCAAACTTCTTGCCATCAGAGTTGGTGATAAGAGGTGTAGCAATCAGGTGAACGCTCTTACCCTCCACCTTGTGAATCAGATCGCTGCCAGATGTGAGATTTCCCCACTGATCACTGCCGCCGGTTTGCAAGATGCAACCGTGGCGCCTAAAGAGCTCAAGGAAGTCCAGCCCCTGCAGAATCTGGTAGCTGAATTCGGTGTAACTAATGCCTGAATCAGAATTCAGGCGGGCAGACACCGCATCCTTTGCCAGCATCTTGCCTACGCGATAGTGCTTACCGATGTCACGAAGAAAATCGATGGCGCTGTAGTTATTAGTCCAGTCCAAGTTGTTGACCAGGCGAGCAGGGTTCTCACCCTGGTAATCCAAAAAGCGTCCAGTCTGGCTGGCAAGCTTCTCTACCCACTCTGACACAGTCTCTTTTGAATTCAGAGTGCGCTCGGCATTGGGCTTTGGGTCGCCAATCAAGCCAGTTGCGCCACCCACCAGGGCAAGTGGATTGTGGCCGGCCAGCTGCAGCCTGCGCATGGTCAATAGCTGGACCAGGTTCCCAAGGTGAAGCGATGGGGCCGTTGGGTCAAAGCCGCAGTAAAAAGTTATTGGCGACTCAAGCGCTTTGCGAAGTTCCGCCTCGTCGGTAGAGAGAGCGATGAGCCCGCGCCACTGCAACTCATCCACGATGTGAGTAAAACTAGAGTCGTTTCTTTGCAAGTCCAGAGTTTCAGCGGTTGCCATGGCCCTACCCTCGCCTAGGTGAAACTTTGCGAAGCGCGACCAGCTGTGCATCCACTTGAGACTGCGCGGTGCCACCGGCCCCGTTTCTAGAGCTAATCGCAGAAGCGACCTTGGTCACCTCGCGCACCTCCGCAGTTAGATGCGGAGACACCCCAGCCAAAAGTGCATCGCTGGCTTCACTCAGTTCAACTCCTGCAGCTTCGCAAGCTTTGACTAGCTCTCCGGTGATCTCGTGAGCCTCGCGGAACATTACCCCGCGCTTCACTAACCACTCGGCAACATCCGTAGCGAGCGAGTAACCCAGAGGTGCGAGCTCCTCAAGTCGTTCGGTGTTGAATCTTAGGGTGCGAACCATTCCGTTGAATGCTGGCAAAACCAAGAGCAAGGTGTCGACCGAATCAAACACCGGTTCTTTGTCCTCTTGCAGATCGCGGTTGTAACTCAGCGGAAGGCCCTTGAGGGTTGTGAGCAAGCCAGTCAGGTTTCCAATCACTCGCCCAGCCTTGCCTCTGGCAAGCTCTGCGATATCCGGATTCTTCTTCTGGGGCATGATCGAGGATCCCGTTGAGAAAGCATCATCGAGCGCAACGTAGCCAAACTCGTAGGTTGACCAGACGATGATCTCCTCGGCAAACCGAGACAGGTCAATCGAGATCATGGCAGCGATAAATGCGAACTCTGCCACCACATCACGGGAAGCTGTCGCGTCCATGCTGTTTTCGGTTGGTGAATCAAACCCGAGCTCTTTAGCCACCAGGTTTGGATCCAGACCAAGGGTGTTTCCAGCAAGTGCTCCAGCGCCGTATGGACTCTTTCTTGCGCGGCTCCGCCAAGATTCGAGACGCTCGAGGTTTCGAACCATCGGCCAGGCGTGAGCCAATAGGTGATGGCTTAACAAAACAGGCTGAGCATGCTGAAAGTGAGTGCGCCCCGGCATGGCAACACCGTTGTGAGCCTCGGCCTGCGAGCAAAGCGCATCGAGGTAATCCTTGATTTGGTGCTCGATTAGATCAGCCGCATCCAAGAGGAAGGAGCGAATCAAAGTGGCAATCTGGTCATTGCGACTTCTGCCGGCTCGAATCTTGCCTGCAACTTCAGCACCGGCAATCTCAATTAGGCCTCGCTCCAGAGACGCATGAACATCTTCTTCGGCCTCGTTGGGGGTAAATGAACCAGACTCAACTGACTTCGCCAGCTGAGTGATTGCCTGCTGCAGGGTGTCAAATTCGCTAGCGCTCAGGTAGCCGGCAGCTTTCAGGGCTACAAGGTGAGCAGCGGTTCCCTTGAGATCGTAAGAGGCAAGCCGCCAGTCGAAATGAGTTGACTTGCTCAGAGCAGCAAGAGCGTCATTTGGGCCAGCAGCAAACCTGCCACCCCAAAGAGAGTCGTTGCTCTGTGCCATAGCCGCCTTCTAACCGATAACTACTGAGGAGTTTACTGACCGAGCGAAGCTTGACGGTCTAGCCAAACCATCAATGCTTTCTGCGCGTGAAGGCGATTCTCCGCCTCATCCCAAACTAAAGACTTGGGCCCATCAATCACTTCAGCAGAAACTTCGTAGCCACGGTAGGCCGGAAGGCAGTGCAAGAAGACTGCGTCAGGAGAAGCAGCACTCATCAGGTCCTGATCTACCGTGTAGCCAGAGAAGGTCTTGATGCGCAGCTCCTTCTCGGCCTCCATGCCCATGGATACCCAAGTATCAGTTGCAATTACATGTGCACCAGCAACCGCTTCTTTAGGATCGGTGAGCACCTCAACCTTGCGGCCAAAGCTCTTTGCGATTTCGGTTGCTCGCGCGACCACTGCAACATCCGGTTGGTAACCAGCTGGTGCAGCAACTGAAACATCCATCCCAGCCAAAGCTGAGGCAACCAAATAACTGTTGCCCATGTTGTTGGCAGCATCTCCGATGTAGGCAAGCTTTAGGCCTTCAGTCTTTCCAAAGTGCTCACGAATTGTGAGCAAATCGGCAAGCAGCTGGCAAGGGTGCCACTGATCGCTTAGCGAGTTGATAACCGGCACTTTAGAGTTCGCAGCCATTTCCTCCAGCCCGGAATGGGCATAGGTGCGCCAAACAATTTGCGCCACCTGGCGCTCTAGAACCTTGGCCGTGTCAGCAACGGACTCCTTGGCCCCCAACTGCGAGCTACCGGAGTCCATGATCAGTGGCACTCCCCCGAGGTCAGCAATCCCAACCGCAAATGAGACCCTGGTTCTGGTCGAAGTCTTATCAAAAATGACCGCGACAGTCTTGGGCCCAGCAAACACCTTCTCGGAGTAAGGGTCTGCTTTTAGCTTTTGGGCAAGCTCCAAAATCTCAGCCTGCTCCAGCGAGCTGATGTCATCGTCTTTTAGAAAGTGCCTGGTCATGCCTACCTCGTTACCTGAGTTCCGACTCCAGCCTGAGTAAAGATCTCAAGCAGAATGCTGTGTGGTTGGCGACCATCGATGATGTGTGCCTTTGGCACTCCACCCTCAATCGCCGCCAGACAAGCCTGCATCTTTGGAATCATGCCTGACTCTAGAGATGGAATCAGGGCACGAAGCTCGCCAGAGGAAATCTCTGAGACCAATGAATCCTGGTTTGGCCAGTCCGAGTAGAGGCCAGCCACGTCGGTCAAGACCAGAAGCTTCTCTGCGCCAAGAGCAACTGCTAAAGAAGACGCTGCCAAATCTGCATTTACGTTTAGTAGCTCACCCATGACCGTCGGAGCGACAGTGGAAATCACCGGAATCTTGCCCTGTTCTAATGCAGCCAACACGGCCCTCGGGTTCACGGTTCTAACCTCACCAACCAGACCAAGGTCAACTTCACCCTCAGGTGTTTGGGCCTTAACTTTTTCAGCGCGGAAAAGATTGTCATCCTCGCCAGAAAGCACGATTGTGGCGGCCCCAGAATCCTCGATTAGCTCTGCCAGCTTTGCGCTGACCTGATTGCGCAGCACGTCGCGCACAACACCGATGGTGGTTTCATCGGTGTAGCGGAAACCGTGACGGAATTCGCTTTCAATCCCTAGGTCCTTGAGGGCAGCGGTGATCTGCGGGCCACCCCCGTGCACGACTACTGGGCGAATTCCAACAAATCGCAGGTATGCCATG
The DNA here is from genome assembly GCA_964593635.1 of uncultured Aquiluna sp. Lineage (GTDB taxonomy): Bacteria > Actinomycetota > Actinomycetes > Actinomycetales > Microbacteriaceae > Aquiluna. The sequence goes on along the minus strand of CAZQHT010000030.1, from coordinate 7,229 downwards.
TCTTGAGCAAAGGCAAGCTGAAGAGCATCGTCGACCATTGCATTGCCGCCAAACTTGACCACCACGATGCGACCGTGGAATTCGCGCAGCCAATCCAGAGACTCAATTAGAGTCTCAGCTTTGATCTGAGCCAGCGTCTGGTCGGGGGTCGCAGGAATCATCAGCTTGCGTATGCGCTGTTCTCTTCGACGTATGCGTGGGTTAGGTCATTGGTGACGATCGTCGCATCGAATGACCCTGAGTTCAGGCCCACCTCAATCAAAACTCTCCGAGGAGTCAGGTCGACAAGGCTTCGATCAGCGGCTGGCTCCCCCTTAGATGAAATCAAGACTCCGTTGATGGAAACGTCAATGTTGTAAGGATCAAAAACTGCACTGGTGGTTCCCACGGCAGCCAGGATTCGACCCCAGTTTGGATCGTTGCCATAGATGGCCGCCTTGAAGAGATTATTTCTGGCGATAGACCTACCAACCTCAACAGCATCCGCTTCGGATGCTGCCCCAGTTACAGAAATGTGGATGTTGTGAGAAGCGCCCTCTGCATCATCTAGCAGCTTTAGGGCAAGCTCCTTGCAAACCTCGATCAGAAGCGCATCAAACTCTGACTGCTCTGGCTTCACTGCGGATGCCCCCGAAGCCATCAACGTGACTTGATCGTTGGTGGACATGCATCCATCGGAATCAAGCCTGTCGAAGCTCACCGAAGTGGCCTGGCGAAGTGACGCGTCTAGCTCCTTAGAGGTCAAGACAGCGTCTGTTGTGATTACAACCAGCATGGTGGCGAGCCCTGGGGCGAGCATGCCGGCACCCTTAGCCATGCCGCCAATTCGATAACCACTACCCTCACGCTCAGCGCGCTTTGGAACCGAGTCGGTTGTCATGATGGCCAAAGACGCATCCTCGCCACCAGTCTCGGAAAGTGAATCCGCTGCACTACGAACCCCGGCAAACAGCTTTACTCGATCGAGCTGGTCGCCGATTAGACCAGTGGAACAAACCAACACGTCTGAGGCAGAAACCTCGAGTAGATTGCCGACCAACTCGGCGGTCTGGTGAGTGGTTTGAAAACCTTCGGAGCCGGTGTAGCAGTTCGCCCCACCCGAGTTCAAGACGATGGCCTCAACCTGACCGTCTTTGATGGCTTCCTTTGACCAAAGGATTGGGTTTGCCTTACACCTGTTGGTTGTAAACACCGCCGCTGCCGCCTTTAGCGGGCCAAGGTTTTGAACTAGCGACAGGTCTCTATTGCCTGATTTCTTTAGACCGCAAGCAACCCCGGCTGCCTGAAAGCCCTGAGCAAATGTGACACTCACGGGGCCACTCCATTGATTGAGAGCCCGGTTTGCTCTGCAAGGCCAAGCGCGATGTTCATACTCTGAATGGCCGCACCAGCTGTGCCCTTGACCAGGTTGTCAATCGCACAAGTCACAACCACGCGCTGCGCGTGCTCATCAAACGAGATTGCGAGCTGCGCGCTATTCGAACCCAAGACACTTGCTGTTGCAGGCTGAGATTCAACAAGGGTGACGAAGCGCTCGTCTCCATATGCGCTCGCGTAAGCAGCATTGAGAGCGGCCAAGCTGAAGGCTGCTGAAGGCTTGACGGTGTTGACAGAGAGAATCCCTCGGCTCATCGGCACCAGAACCGGAGTGAAGGAAACCTGAACGCTCCGACCAGCAGCCTTAGAAAGATTCTGCTCAATCTCGGGAGTGTGACGGTGAATGCCACCCACTCCGTAAGCCCTCGCGGATCCATGGGTCTCGCTAAATGACAAATCAACCTTGGCTGATCTTCCCGCACCTGAAGTGCCGACAGACATCACGCTAACAACATCACTTGGCTCGAAGAGTCCCGCCGAAAAACCAGGAGCCAGAGCCAGGGTTATTGCCGTCACGTTGCAGCCAGGAACCGCAATTCGCTTCACGTTGCGCAGTCGACCTCGCTGCTTGCCGCCCTCGGCAAGAGTCAACTCCGGCATGCCATACGCCCAGGTGCCGGCATGCTGGGTTCCATAGAACTTTTGCCACAGTTCAGCATCCTCAAGGCGAAAATCTGCACCGCAGTCGAGGACCAAGGTGTCAGATGAAATCCCGGCTGCTACCTCTGCGCTAGTGGCATGAGGCAATGCGAGAAAAACCACATCGTGACCTGCCAATACATCAGGGCTGGTTGGCTGCAAAACTCGGTCTGCATAGCTGGACAAGTGAGGGTGAATTGACCCGATCGTCTCGCCGGCGTTGGTGTGAGCAGTAGCTGCGCCAAGTTCAAGATCCGGGTGCTCTGCAATAAGGCGCAGTAGCTCTGCACCCACGTAACCGCTGGCACCCGCAACCGCAACCTTGAAAACCATCTACGCCCTCAACTCCGCGCCAAATGTGGCGTTTGCCAAAGCTACAGCTGAATCCCTGGCCTGAGTAGCCTCTGCCTGGGTAAGTGTTTTATCACTGGACCTAAATACGAGAGCGAAAGTAAGCGACTTCTTACCCTCAGCTAGACCCTGGCCGCGATAGTCATCTACCAACTGGATGCTCTCGAGCAACTCCCCCGCACCCTGCTGAAGATTCTTCAGCACTGATGCCGAAGGAATCTCGGAATTAACCACCAGCGATAGATCCTGAGTTGCGGCAGGCATCACCCGAAGCTCAGCGGCCTGCAAAACCTCTGGAGCAAGAGCAAAGGTCTCATCCAAGTTGATCTCAAAGAGTGCAACTCTTCTAGGAAGGTAAAGCTTTGCCGCGATGTCAGGGTGGAGCTCGCCAACCGAACCAACAGTCTTGCCGGCAATTCTGAGGTGAGCCCCCCGACCTGGGTGATATCCCTGGATCTCGGCCTGCTCAAGTTCAATTGTCAGGCCTGCTGCCTGAGCGATCAAAGCTGCGGCATCAATGGCCTGAGCAAAGCCAACCTGCACCGAAGCCTGCCCCACTCCGGATGAAATCCAATCCCCAACCAGCACCCCTGAAAGCAGACGAGGCTGCGCTGGAATTGAGGCGTTGAGCTGACCCAGAAGTTCAGAACTTGGTCGCTGATTTCCAATCGGAAGAGTAGTTACCGCTTGGCCGGATGCTGGCACGAAAACCGAACCCTCTTCGATCATGGCAAGGTTCAGGTTTCCACGAGACAGGTTTCTGGCTGCCGCCTGCAGCAAGCCTGGAAGCAATGACTTTCTTAACTCTGGGAACTCGGCTTGCATCGGGTTTTCCAACACCACAGATTGGCCAGTGGAGAACAGAGCGTTTTGCTCGCTCGAAAGGAATGGGTAATTCAAAACCTCGGCAAAGCCAGCTCCGGTTAGAGCTGAGAGCGCACGCCTGCGGAACTGCTGCCTGCGAGTTAGCCCGCGCCCAGGAGGGGCGACCGGCAATCGAGATGGAATCTGGTCATAACCGATTAGCCTTGCAACCTCTTCGGCTAGGTCGGTTTTGTGAGTGATATCCGGTCGCCAGCTCGGCGGAGTTACTAGAGCTTCATGGCCTGAAAGTTTGACCTCGCAGCCAATTTCTTTCAAGACGGTCAAAACCTGGTCTTGGGAGTAGGCAACTCCAACAAGCTCGGAACTGAAGTTCAACGGGAATGTAATTTCGGCTCTCGCTGACTCAGCAGTGAAGTCAGCTCCGGTGCCATCCAGTTCGCCACCGGCCAGATCGACAAGAAGCTGCGCGGCACGAGCTGCCGCCAATCGGGCTACCTGAGGGTCGACTCCTCTTTCAAAACGCTTTGAGGCTTCGGAGGGCAGCTTGTGCCTCCGAGCCGAGCGTGCGATTGAGATTGGGTCAAATCCTGCAGCTTCCAAAATAATCGAGGTGGTTGAGCTGGACACCTCGGTTCTCGCTCCACCCATGACACCAGCAATACCAACTGGGCCTTGGTCATCGGCGATAACCAGGTCCTCAGCATTTAGCGTGCGAACTTTTTCATCAAGAGTTTGAAGTTCCTCGCCCGCGCTTGCCCGGCGAACTGTAAATCCACCAACCAGCTTGGCTGCGTCGTAGGCATGCAAAGGTTGCCCTAGTTCGAGCATTACGTAGTTGGTGATGTCTACGGCGATCGAGATTGAACGCATACCGGCTAGCTTGAGGCGATTAGCCATCCAAGCCGGCACCGGAGCATTTGCATCAATGTTCTTCACACCAAGTAGGAAGAAACCGTGGCAGCCCTGCTTTCCGTGTATCGGAGCATTGTCTTCGACCTTGAGTGCGATACCCGAGCCCGTTAGCTCCTTGACAGAGGCAGCAGGGTCCGAGAATTTCTTGCCGGTGGCGTGAGAATACTCTCGAGCGATTCCCCGGATGGATAGACAGTAACCGCGGTCTGGAGTCACGTTTACCTCGGCAGCAGACTCGCCCAAACCAAGCAGCTCGATGACATCGGCACCAAGGTCTGGATCTAACCCCAAGGTCTCGAGTCGAAGAATTCCGTCGTGCTCATCGCTCAGGCCGAGCTCTCGGGAAGATGCGATCATCCCATCGGAGACGTGTCCGTAAGTCTTTCGCGCTGCAATCTCAAATCCGCCTGGCAGTGCGGCACCAGGAAGTGTGACTGCAACCTTGTCGCCTACAAAAAAGTTGCGAGCGCCACACACGATGCCACGCACATCTCCAGGAGCAACCTCTACGTGGCACCACCTAATGGTCTTGCCGTTTGATTGTTCTTCCTCAACAAACTCCAAAACCTTGCCAACCACAATTGGCCCCCGAAGGTCGCCGCCGTGGGCACCTTCTTCCTCAAGCCCAACCTTCACAAGTTGCGCCATCACATCGTGCGCAGTTGTGCCTTTCTCAAGCTCAACAAACTCGCCCAACCAACTCAGTGGAACGCGCATCAGATCACCGAACCAAACTGCTTGGAGAAGCGCACATCGGCTTCAACCATGTCGTGCATATCCCTCACGCCGTTCCTGAACATCAGGGTTCGCTCAATGCCCATGCCAAATGCAAAGCCGGAGTACTCCTCCGGATCAATTCCGGCAGCAAGCAGAACATTGGGGTTGACCATGCCGCAGCCACCCCACTCAACCCAACGAGCACCGCCCTTTGCTGCAGGGTGCCAAACATCCAGCTCAGCAGAGGGCTCAGTGAACGGGAAGAAGCTTGGGCGCAGGCGAATCTTTGCTTCTGGGCCGAACATCACCCTCGCGAAGTGCTCAAGCGTGCCCTTTAGGTCGGCCATGGTGAGACCCTTGTCGATAGCAAGACCCTCGACCTGGTGGAACACAGGTGTGTGAGTGGCATCAAGCTCATCGGTTCGGAACACTCGGCCAGGACAGAGCACGTAAAGCGGAAGCTCGCGCTCGAGCATCGAACGAACCTGAACTGGAGAAGTGTGTGTTCTCAGCAGTAGGTGGTTTTCGACGGGCGCAACAAAAAAGGTGTCCTGCATTGCGCGGGCAGGGTGGTCTGGGTGGAAGTTCAGAGCATCGAAGTTGAACCATTCGTTTTCAAGCTCTGGGCCATCGGCGATTTCCCAACCCATGCCGATGAATACATCGGACACTTGATCCATCAGAAGCGATAGTGGGTGCCGAGCACCCCTCGGGATTGAGATAGGAGCGGCGGTGATGTCCACCCGCTCGGACTCCAGGGCCAACAATTGGAATTCCGCCTCAAGGATTCTCTCCTTGGACTCAAATGCTTTGTTTAGCTCCGCCCTTGCAGTCCCTACTAGCTGACCTGCCTCAGCCTTGCGGTCGCCAGGAAGATCCTTGATCAGAGCATTGAGCTTGGATAGCGGTGATCCTTCTCCGACAACCTGAGATTTGACTGCTTTCAACGCAGCCAGGTCAGACGCACCGTTCACCAGTTCGAGCGAAGCGCTCAGAGCCTGGTCGACAGCTGATTTCGTGAGTTCTTGGGACACCCGCACAAGTTTAGTCTTGGGCGAACAATTCAAAGGCAGAGGCATACAGGCAAACTGAAGCTGCTGTTGCCAAATTCAATGATTCAGCCTTGCCATAAATCGGTAGCGACACCACTTCGTCCGCCAATTCCATGAGCTCTGGTGAAACCCCATGAGCCTCATTGCCAAAAATCCACGCCGTGGGCTGGGCCAACTTCTTGCCCAGTGAGGTTATGGGAGTGCCGTTTGCTGCAGTGGCAAAAACTTGAATACCAGCTGCCTTCAGTGCAGCGGCAAGCTCCGCTGGCTTGGCGTTCTGAACAAATGGCAAGTGCAGAATGCTGCCGGCAGTTGATCTAACAACCTTCGGGTTGTAGGCATCGACTGAGTCGGTGGTGAAAATCACACCGTCAGCTCCAGCCGCATCCGCGGCTCTAAGGACTGTTCCAGCATTACCTGGGTCCCGAGCCTGATCCAAAATGGCAATCAGCTTAGGTTTTGATGCAATCAGCTCAGCGACGGTCAGATCCAGCTGCATTACAACGGCAACTACGCCCTGAGGGGTCTTGGTGTCACAGATTTTCTCCATGACATCTTCCGAAACCTCAATGATTGGAACGCCTGCGTCGTCCAAAGCTGACAGCTCAGCCTCATTGCGGTCATACGCTGCGTCGGTGAAGAAAACCTCTTGCGCTAGCTCAGGGTTCTGAGCCAATTCCTTCAAGCCCTGAGGCCCCTCAAGCAGAAAGAGCCCGGATTCAATCCGGGCGTCTTTCTGGTTTAGGCGAGAGATTCCCTTGACCCTTTCGGATTTTGGGTTCTCAAGCATTAGGAAGCCTTTGGAGCGTTCACGTCCTTTGGAAGTGCGTCCTTTGCGGCTGCCACCAAGGTTGCGAAAGTCTTCGCATCGTGGATGGCCATGTCCGAAAGGATACGACGGTCAACCTCAATGCCTGCCAGGTGAAGACCCTGGATTAGGCGGTTGTAGGTCATGCCGTTCGCACGTGCACCAGCGTTGATGCGCTGGATCCACAGGCGACGGAAGTTACCCTTGCGCTTGCGGCGGTCGTTGTATGCGTAAACCAATGAGTGAAGCAACTGCTGCTTCGCCATACGGTAAAGACGTGAGCGCTGTCCACGGTAACCGTGAGCACGCTCGAGCACCGTGCGGCGCTTCTTTAGCGAGTTGACAGCATTTTTAATTCTTGCCATTTTCTACTCCTTCTGTCGCGTCGCGTCGCTTAGCGACCGAGCTGCCTTTTTAGCTTCTTGAAATCTGCTGGGGAAACAACCTGGTCCTGGTTCAAGCGACGAGTGCGTCGTGAGGACTTGTGCTCCAAGTTGTGGCGCATGTTGATCTGCTGCTTCATGAGCTTGCCGCTGCCAGTGAAGCGG
>CAZQHT010000029.1:8704-12179 GCA_964593635.1 uncultured Aquiluna sp. | reverse complement strand
TCGCCACCGAAGTGAAGGTGCTCTGCTTTGAGCATTAGATTGCCTCTATTTCTATTAGTAGTGCGTTTTCTGGAAACAAGATTGGTGCCTTTACTCCGGTGCTCATCAGGAATGCTCCCGATAGCTCAACCCCCGAGAGCCACTGGACACCAGCGCGCTCAAGGTACTTTGGCTCACCGGCTGGGAAGACTGCCCTCACCCGGTAGTTTTTGTGATCCTCAAGCCCCGCGAATCGAATCGCATTTGGCCTTGATGGACCCTGGCTTCCGAGGGTTGCATAGGCAAAGATTGCTCGCTTGCCGTCTTGTGCAACAACACCGTGGGTGAATGCCTCATCGTTTGGGTTGTCGACTCTAATCATGCGACCGGAGTGAATGAGGCCGCGGTTTGCCTTGTAGTAGGAAGCCCAGGTCTTGAGCGTGGCCTTTTCTTCTGGTGTGCACTGTGTGATGTCCCACTCCAGGCCTGCGTGACCAAAGAGTGCCGTGACTGCCCTGAAGGAAAGCTCATGCACGCGATAGGTTGTGTGACTCTTGGTTGGTCCAATGTGTGAGCCGAGGAGCTCAGGCGGAATTCCAAACTGGGTGTAGCGCTGAATTGATTGGCGCTCCAAAGCGTCGTTGCAATCAGAGGTCCAGAAGCGATCGGCATGCATTGCCATGCCGTAGTCGATTCTTCCGCCTCCTGAGGCACAGCTCTCGATCTCAAGACCTGGGTGGCGCTGCTTGAGCTCGTCAAACATTCTGTAAATGGCAAGAGTTTGGTTTCTGACCGCAGCCTTATCCAGGTGTCCTGGTTCGATCAGGAACTTGTTGTGATCCCACTTAATGTAGGCAATGTCGTAGGCGGACAGCACTGCATCAACCTGATTGAAAACGTGAGCGTATGCGCCGGGGTGAGTGATATCCAAAACGTGCTGGCGTCTTCCCGAAGGCGGCACTCTGCCGTGCGAGTTCAAAATCCACTCGGGGTGAGCGCGGTAGAGATCGCTATCGACCTGAACCATTTCGCCCTCAAACCAAAGGCCAAACTCCATGCCGCAGGACTTCACCTTCTCGATCAGAGGTCCGAGTCCGGTTGGCCAAACATCTTTAGAAATGACCCAGTCCCCAAGGCCCTGCAGGTCGTTGCGCCTTGCACCAAACCAGCCATCGTCCAGCACGAAGCGCTCGACACCAATCTCCTGAGCCACCTCGGCAAGCTCGGAGAGCTTCTCGAGGTTGTGGTCGAAGTAGACCGCCTCCCAAACATTCAAAGTCAGCGGTCTTGGTCGGATATTGGTTGGGTGGTTGGGTCTTGAACGCAGCCAGGTGTAGCTGCGGTGGGTGATCTCATCAAAACCGTTAGCCGAGTAGATGGCCGCAACCGCTGGTGCGGCATAAGTTTCGCTCTCCGCCAGGATCACCTCGCCCGGCAGCAGTAGCTCACCGGCTGCGATGTGAGTTCTGCCTCCTGGCTGACGCTCAATCATGTGTCGCAGGTTGCCGGAGAACAGCACCCCGAGGGAGTAAACCTCGCCGGTTTGGTAGCCAGCACCCTTAGTCATGGCCAACTGCATGATGGTGTAATCGTGAGAGGAGCGACCCTCGCGCAGCTCGCGCGAGAAGATGCCCGACTGAATCTCTCTGCGCTGCGGCTGGCGCTCCTTTACCCAGCGACCAGTGAAGTCCATCGACTCCTGAATCTGATCTGGCAGCGGCATAAACACACTCAGGTCATCAAGTGAAAACTCACCCTTGCCGATGTTTTTGAGTGACTGACTAACCAGTAGCACTCCCCCGCCGACAAACTCAAACCTTGCTGTTACCTCTAGTCCTGCTGAGATGTCCTGAGCCACGACCTCAACGTGAGTAGCCGACTGGTTTACCGAGGAGATCTCGAAGAGCTGCGAAAAGTCTTTTCCGTTTCGGTGACCTAGCAGGGCTGGGCGACCAACGTTGCCGCGCGAGTTTTCGCGCCAGATTCCATTGAACATAGGGTCATCTAGTTCGGCATGGGCAACCGGCTCCATAGCCGCCTTGGCATAAGACTCAGCGCTTTGAACCGAACCTAGGGCTTTGCCCCAGTGCAGAATCTGAGGGGTGCCGTGAGAGAAATCCAGCAGCAGGCTGACTGAATCTTGGGAGATGTGTGCAAAGCCTGCGTGGGTCAATTTACGTACCTTTTTGTAGATGTCTCTAGTTTCGACTTATTTCCCACCGGAGTCTAGGAATCTGCTGGGCAATCGGTCGTTTTTGGTTTCTTTTTCGCACCCGCAACGCGAACAAGAAGAACTTGAGTGGCTTTTTCTTGAACTCAATTGATTGGGTGTGTACGAATCTAGGCTGTAAATCACAAATATTCGAACTAAAAACGACATAAGTAATCGTTCCGTTAGTTAATTGATTAAATTGCGATCAATTTCGCACTAGCCTTTTGCAAAAGGCAATTGGAGTCAGGTGTTAGCAGCACAACGTAAGGCAAGAATCCTCGAAGAGGTAGCGGCTAGAGGCGCGATGCGCATCGCCGATCTCGCCGATGCGCTCGATGTCTCCGAAGTGACCATTCGCCGCGATGTCGAGAACCTAGCCTCCCAGGGATTGGTGGACAAGGTCCACGGTGGCGTGACCGCCAACTCGCTTTCATCAACTGTTGAGCCTCCGTTTGCCGCTAACTCGATGCGCGAACAAACCTCTAAGGAGGCCATCGCTGAGGCTGCCTCCAAGCTGGTTCGATCCGGCCAAGCAGTTGCTCTGATGGGTGGCAGCTCGGTCTATGCGCTGGCCAAAAGACTTAGGGACATCCCGAACCTGACGATTGTTACCAACTCGGTACCTGTTAGCGACCTTTTTGCCCAGTCCCCCAGAGGAGACCAGACGGTGGTTTTGGCTGGCGGAGTTAGAACCCCAACCGACTCGCTGGTTGGAAACATTGCCTCCGAGATCTTTGCCAGGTTCAACCTGGATCTGGTTTTTATGGGCACTCACGGCATGGACAGTGAGTTCGGTTTTAGCTCGCCAAACCTGGATGAGTCAGAGACCAACCGCGAGGTAATCCGGCGGGCAGCCAAGGTTGTGGTTCTGGCCGACCACACCAAGTGGGGTGTTCGCGGATTCAGCTCCTATGCGGACTGCGATGCAGCGGACATCATCATCACCGATGACGGGTTGACCTCCGAAGCTCTCAAAACTTTGAAGTCAAAGGTCAAAGAGGTAATCGTGGTTGGCCGCGCTTAGCGCAGGTTCAACGAAAACAGATAGCTGCCAATCGGCTTTCCAAAACGCACCCCGACCTTTGCAAGGTGCCCCTGCTCCAAAAAGCCATGCTTTTTGTGAAGCGCGATTGAGGCTTCTGCTCCTCGGTCAGCGATGACGGCAATTACCTCTTTGATTCCAACCCGCCTTGATGCCTCCAGTAGCTCAGTGAGCAGTCGCGTCCCCAGCTTCTTGCCGGTTGCCGGAGCAGAGAGATAAATGCTGTTTTCCACCACCTTCAG
>CAZQHT010000029.1:1696-8604 GCA_964593635.1 uncultured Aquiluna sp. | reverse complement strand
TTGGGCGGGTTCAGGCTTTTGCTTCAGTTTGCGGACTAGCCGCCACCTGGTTTCGGAATCCACCACCTAGGCACTCCAATCGATTGGCTCCAGTCCTAACTCTAAGAGCATCTTGTTACAGCGAGAAAACGGTTTTGAACCAAAGAACCCTCTGTAACTGGCTAGTGGTGATGGGTGTGAAGAGGAGATAACTCGTGCCCTGGACAAAAGTGGAGCCAGCTCTTGAGCCTGCTTTCCCCAGAGAATTGCAACCAGTTGATGCTTGCGGACCGACACCAAAGCCTTGATGGCGGCATCGGTGAACTCGGCCCAACCAAATCCAAGATGGGCGGCTGAGTTGTCCTCTCTTGTTGAAAGGTGTCGGTTTAGCAGCATCACACCGCGGTCAAGCCACGGAGCTAGATCACCCTGCTGCACCATTTGCACACCTAGGTCTGATCGAAGCTCCTTGAAGATATTGCCAAGGGTTGGGGGCAGAGGGTTCGTTCCAACTGGAACAGCAAAGGCCAGCCCAATTGCATGGGCGGGGTTTGGGTAGGGGTCTTGACCAACAATGAGCACCCGGTAGTGAGATGGCGGATAGGCAAATGCTCGCAGCAAGTTTTGCTTGCTGGGTATGGCATTTGGATCAGCATCAAAACGCTGCTCGATTGTCTCTAGCAGCCCTTTTTGATCCTGAAGCAGAGCCTGCCAACCTGGATGCAGCATTTGGAACATTGCTCCAGTCTAAAAAGTGGGATGATGTTTGGAGCGCAAAGGAGCCAGCATGCCGAATACTCAAGAACTTCTGAAGGAAGCAGCGAATCATGCTGCAACCCTCACTCAAATTCGTCGCGACCTGCACCAAATCCCAGAGTTCGCACTCAACCTGCCAAAGACCCAGGCTCGAATCCTCGAGTCAATTCAAGGTCTAGGCGAAATTACTCTCGGCAAAGGACTCAACTCAATTGGATTGCTGATTCGCGGAGCAAACCCTGGCCCAACCATCCTGCTCAGAGCAGACATGGACGCACTGAGTGTCAAAGAAGAAACTGGTTTGGAGTATGCATCAACCAATGGCTTCATGCACGCCTGCGGTCACGACCTCCACATGGCAGCAGGTGTTGGCGCAGCCCACCTAATTGCAACTCACAAGGACAAGCTCAACGGCAATGTCTTGATCTGGTTCCAGCCTGGCGAAGAGGGTCACCACGGAGCCGACATCATGATCGAGGAGGGCTTCTTGGAGCTCTCCGGCGAGCGCCCAATCGCCGCCTACGGCCTTCACGTTTTCACCTCGATGCCGCTTGGAGCAATTGCATCTCGCCCCGGCCCAATGATGGCGAGCGCCGGCGACATGCACGTCACCTTCTATGGCCGAGGAGGTCACGGCTCGATGCCTTGGCTATCCAAGGACCCGATCACACCAATGATTGAGGCAATCTCCTCGCTGCAGAACATGCTGAACAAGCGCTTTGACCAGTTTGACCCCGTGATCATGAACGTGGGTTGGATTCGAGCCGGCGATGATGCAACCACCAACGTGATTGCCGACACCGCTAGCTTTGGGGCCACGGTTCGAACCTTCTCAGAGAAGAACACCAAGTTGCTGCACGAGCTAGCACCAAAGCTGATTCACGCCATTGCCGAGGGCTTTGGTATGACAGCCAAGGTCGAGTTCTCCAGAGCAACCAAGGTGTTGATGAACGACCCGGCTGCGGTTGAAAGAGTCAAGGCGGTTGCCTATGACCTAGTTGGTGAAAGTGCCTACGTGGACATGCCAACACCAATTGCCGGTGGTGAGGACTTTGCCTCCATCGTTCACGAGGTTCCGGGAGCATTTGTATTTGTTGGCGCTTGTCCGCCAGACATCGACCCAACCACTGCCTCTACCAACCACAGTGCGAAGGCAATGTTTGACGACTCGGTGTTGCCGCTGTGCTCTGCGATTTTGGCCTCGCTGGCCTTTAGTCACCTGGGGTAAGTTAGGGAAACAAACTTGCACCTGTTGGGTTCACCCATCAGAGTAAGAACAATCTCTAAAGCAAGGCCCAGGTATCCCACATGGACTTCCAAATCTCGGAAGACTCCGCTCCCTCGGAATTCATCACCGAGGAGCAGCGTCGTCAGCTGGTTGGAAGACCGCCTGCGACCGGAGCCTGGATTGTTGGCGACCCAGTTGGAGATCGCAAGTTCACCAACTCCTTTGCCCTAGCTACCGAATCAGGCCAGGTCTTGCAAAACGCCAGGCTGGCTTACGAAACCTGGGGAACGCTCAACCCTGAGCGCTCAAACGCCATCCTTGTTCTTCACGCCCTGACCGGAGACAGCCACACGATTGGCAATGCAGGCAACGGTCACCCAACCTCTGGCTGGTGGAATGGCCTAATCGGTCCAGGCCTTGCTCTAGACACCGAGAAGTTTTTTGTGGTTTCTCCAAATGTTTTGGGTGGCTGCCAGGGGTCAACTGGCCCCTCTTCACTTGACCCTTCGGGCAGAGAATATGGGCCAAACTTTCCGCAGCTAACCATCCGGGATCAGGCCAGGGCTTTTGAAGAGTTGGCAAACCAGCTAGGTGTTAGCTCATGGTTTGCAGTTGTTGGCGGCTCGATGGCCGGCATGCATGCCCTCGAGATGGCGATTGAAAACCCAGCCAGCATGCAGCGGTTGGCAATCTTGGCAGCACCGCCCTACTCCACTGCAGATCAGATTGCGCTGAACACTGTTCAGCTCGAGGCCATCCGCTCGGACAGCAACTTTGCCGGTGGCGCCTACTACGACGCCAAGCCAGGATTTGGACCGCATCGAGGATTAGCCCTGGCCCGTCGCATGGCGCTATTGAACTACCGCAGCCCAGCCGAGCTAAACGAGCGCTTCGGACGCTCCTGGCAGTCTCAGGTGAGCCCGCTCACCGAGCAGGGTAAGTATGCGGTTGAGAGCTACCTAGATTTCCACGGCAACAAGTTCGTCCGTCGGTTCGACGCCAACAGCTACATCACCTTGGTTTCGGCCATGAACTCACACGACATCTCCCGGGGACGAGAGTCTCTCGAGGCTGCCCTCGCAAGAATCAGCTGCCCGACTCTAGTTTTGGGAATTGACTCTGACCGACTGTTTCCAATTTCAGGCCAGGAGTTGATTGCGAAGCACATCTCGGGACCACTGGTGGGAGGCGAACTCCAGGTGATCTCCAGTGAGTTTGGTCACGACGGATTCCTGATTGAGATCGAAGCAGTATCTTCCCGATTGGCCGCCCTGCTTCAGCAATAGAGTGGAGCGCGTGAAACTACTGCGCGCAAAAATAGCCGTTTGCTTCTTTTTCCTATCGGGCGGAATGTCTCTCGCCCTTTGGGCAGTGCACATCCCACTAATTGAAAAAACGGTTGGGGTCACCTATGCCGAACTGGGTGGCCTGCTAATCCTCTCGGGCTTTGGCGGCTTCGCCGCTATGCAGATCGCCGGCTGGCTGATTGACCACATCGGCTCAAAAACCACCACGCGACTGGGCGGCATAATCGTCGGCCTATCACTTTTTGGCCCAGCATTTGCCGAAAGCCCGCTCTGGCTGGGACTTGCAATTTTTGGAATTGGCTTTGGCCTTTCGGGTGTAGATGTGCCAATGAATGCGGCTGCGCTGCAGGTTGAAAAGGTCAACGACCGAGCGATCTTCACCTTCTTTCACCTTTTCTGGTCAGTCGGTGGCCTAGCCGGTGCTGCGCTTGGATTTGTGACAATCAATGCCGGCTTCACTCAGAGCCAAACTCTCCCGGTTGCAGGGTTGACTCTGAGCGCGCTTGCACTCTTCTTCTCAACCTGGCTGTTGCCTGATCAGGCAAATGCGCAGCGAGAGAACAAGGTCGAGAACAAGGCCAGTGGAAAGTCGAACCGGAGGGTTTTGGCGTTTGTTGCTTTGGCTGGAGCGATGGGTGCTGCGGGCGCAATCATCGAGGGCGTGGCTCAGGACTGGAGCGCGCTGTATCTGAGAGATGTTCAGGGCATGACAGTTGCCGCTGCCGCTTGGGGCTTGGCCGCATTCAACATCGGCATGATTCTGGGTCGAATCTTCATCGACCGCATTGTGGAGCGTAAGGGTCGCGGTTACATCATCAAGTGGGGCTCGTTGCTTGCAGCCATTGCCATCGCATTGCAGGCGGTTGCCCCAAGCGGTGAGGTGTCACTCGTGCTTTGGTTCCTACTGGGGCTTGGTATCTCAGGGGTGGTTCCGCAGATCTTTGCTGCCGCCGGAGAAATCGGCGAAACCAGCCACCAGGGTAGGAACATGGCTCGGGTTGTTGGCATCACCTACATCGGAGCCCTCGCTGGCCCCTCGGTGATTGGACTGGCAACCTTCTTTGTCCCACTTGGTGTCGCAATTGGCTGGGGTGCAATTTTGGCTCTGTTTATTTTGTTTGCAAATTCAACCCTAGAGAAACTGCCTAAATGACCCTGCTGTTTAGCCCCATCAAGATTCGCGACCTAGAGATCAAAAACCGACTCTGGGTTGCACCGATGTGCATGTATTCGTGCGAGAACAAAGATGGCATGGCAAACGACTGGCACCTGGTTCACCTGGGTGCCAGGGCCACCGGTGGTGCGGGCCTAGTCATGGCCGAGGCAACCTCTGTCACTCCTGAGGGAAGAATCACCCCCTGGTGCACAGGCATTTGGTCGGATGAGCAGGTTGCACCTTGGAAAAGAGTCACCGACTTCATCCGCTCGCAGGGTGCAGTTAGTGCAATTCAGCTTGCTCACGCAGGACGCAAGGCCAGCACCTACCGCGCGCAATCTGGCTCTGGTTCGGTCCCCTTCAGTGACGGCGGCTGGCAAACCATTAGCTCAACCGCAGAACCCTTCACCGGCTTTGCTGCGCCAAGGCCGCTTTCAACCCAAGAGGTTGCTGAGCTCCCACAGGCATTCGCGGATGCGGCTCGCAGATCAATCGCAGCAGGCTTCGATGTCATCGAGATTCACGCTGCCCACGGCTACCTGATGCACCAATTCCTTTCACCGCTTTCGAACGACCGCAATGACGAATACGGCGGTTCACTGGAGAACCGAGCAAGGTTGCTGCTCGAGACTGTGGCAGCGGTTCGTGCGGAGATTGGTCCTAGGGTTCCACTGCTGGTTCGATTCAGCGCGACCGACTATGTCGAGGGTGGCTGGGACCAGGCCCAAACCAACCAGGTTGCAGCCTGGGCCTTCACCAAGGGCGCGGACTTTTTTGATATTTCATCCGGCGGCCTGGTGAGCGGAGTGAAGATTCCGATTGGCCCCGGGTATCAGGTGCCGCTTGCCGAGAGCGTAAAGAGTGCATCTGATGCAGCGGTGGGAGCAGTTGGGCAGATAACCAGCGGCACCCAGGCTGAAGAAATTCTGCAGCGCGGCCTCGTGGATGTGATTTTGGTGGGCAGAGAATTCCTTAGGGACGCGCAGTTTGGCCTGCGCGCTGCCCATGAGATTGGGGCGGAAATCAGCTGGCCCGTTCAGTATGAGCGAGGTCGCTGGCCAAGCTAGCGGCAATCGCTCTGGTTTGAACTGAAACCTGTTTGATGTTTGTCACAACGGGTAGACTTCAGTCTGGTTTTACTGCTTTCGTTCAAAGGGGCACTCTTGTCGAACATCGACAACAACAATCCTGATTCTGATTTTGGCGCAAACGAATGGCTTGTCGCCGAGATGTATGGCCAGTGGCTTGAGAGCCCTGACTCCGTCGACCGCTCCTGGTGGCCGATCCTCGAGCGCTACCAGCTAGCCCAGCAGGGTCAGCCAGCTGCCGCAGCTGTGGCAGCCCCTGTAGCAGCAGCTGCAGCACCAGTTGCAGAGAGCGCTAGCCCCACTACTGAAGCCATCACAATCCCTGTTTCAAAGGCAACCGACAACGCACCGAAGACTGCACCGGTTCCTGCAAACATTCCAATGACCGACTCGATCAATGTTTTGGGCGAGGATGAAGCTCAGCCAGAGGTCAACATACTGCGAGGCATGGCAAAGACCCTGGCCTCCAACATGGACGCGTCGCTTTCGATCCCGACTGCTACATCGGTTCGCCAGATTCCGGCAAAACTTCTAATTGACAACCGCATTGTCATCAACTCTCACCTGAACCGCACCCGCGGTGGCAAGGTTTCCTTCACTCACCTGATCGGCTATGCAGTGGTTCAGGCGCTGAAGGAGTTTCCTTCTCAGAACGTTTTCTACGATGAGATTGACGGCAAGCCAGCAGCAATTACTCCCGCCAACATCAACTTCGGCCTAGCGATTGACATCCCTAAGCCAGATGGAACCCGTGCACTACTGGTTCCAAACATCAAGCGCGCACAGACTTTGAACTTTGCTGAGTTCGTACTTGCCTACGAGAGCCTTGTGAAGCGTGCTCGCGACAACAAGCTCACCGCTGAGGACTTTGCCGGCACCACAATTTCACTCACCAACCCCGGTGGTATTGGAACTGTTCACTCGGTACCAAGGCTCACAAAGGGTCAGGGTTGCATCGTTGGAGTTGGAGCACTTGACTACCCAGCTCAGTTCCAGGGCATGGCCGAGGAGATGCTTGCTGAGCAGGGCATCGGCAAGATCCTTACCGTTACCTCAACGTATGACCACCGAGTCATCCAGGGTGCTGGTTCCGGCGAGTTCCTAAAGATTGTCAACGAGTTGCTACTGGGTGAGCGCGACTTCTACGGGCAGATTTTCGCTGACATGCGCATCCCCTACACCCCGGTGGTTTGGGCAAACGACTTCCACTGGGACCTAGCCGATCAGTCCGGCAAGAACACCCGCATCCAGGAGTACATCAACGCGTTCCGCGTACGTGGTCACCTTATTGCTGATGTCGACCCACTTGAGTACCAGCAGCGCTGGCACCCAGACCTAGACATTCGCTCCTATGGTTTGAGCCTCTGGGACCTAGACCGCTCCTTCAAGACCGG
>CAZQHT010000029.1:0-1596 GCA_964593635.1 uncultured Aquiluna sp. | reverse complement strand
TGGACCAGATCCTGCACGATGCTGCAGAGAGCGAACTTAGCGAGGTTGCCATCGGTATGGCTCACCGCGGTCGCCTAAACGTTCTTACAAACATTGCCGGCAAGACCTACGGACAGGTCTTCAAGGAGTTTGAGGGATCAACCGATGTCAAGGGTGTCCAGGGCTCGGGAGATGTGAAGTATCACCTAGGAACCGAGGGTGTTCTCACCAACATGAATGGCAAGCAGATCAGGGTTTCCCTAGCTGCTAACCCTTCTCACCTTGAGGCTGTGAACCCTGTTCTTGAGGGAATTGTTAGGGCTAAGCAGGATCGCCTAGGCAATCCAGAGAACTACCCCATCGTGCCGGTTCTAATCC
The DNA here is from genome assembly GCA_964593635.1 of uncultured Aquiluna sp. Taxonomy (GTDB): domain Bacteria; phylum Actinomycetota; class Actinomycetes; order Actinomycetales; family Microbacteriaceae; genus Aquiluna. Next base: position 1,239 of record CAZQHT010000029.1, on the reverse strand, counting down.
ACGGAGATGCTGCATTTGCAGGTCAGGGAGTTGTTCCCGAGACCCTACAGATGAGCCAGCTCGAGGGTTACAAGGTTGGTGGAACTATCCACATCATCGTGAACAACCAGGTTGGCTTCACCACCTTGCCAAAAGACTCTCGCTCCACCACCTACGCGACTGATATTGCCAAGGCAATCCAGGCGCCTATCTTCCACGTCAACGGAGATGACCCAGAGGCCGTGGTTCGAGTTTCCAGACTGGCATTTGAGTACCGCCAGGAGTTCAAGAAGGACGTTGTCATCGACATCGTTTCCTACCGCCGTCGCGGTCACAACGAGGGCGATGACCCATCGATGACTCAGCCGCTTATGTATAACTTGATTGAGCACAAGCGCAGCGTCAGAACCCTCTACATGGAGAACCTGATCGGCCGCGGCGACATCACCCAGGAAGAGTTTGAAGCTGCAAACGCTCAGTTCCAGACTTCTCTGGAGCAGGCATTTGTTGAGGTTCACGAGGCGATGAGCCAGACTCCTTCGCTGATTGAGCGCCCGGTTGGCATCGGAACCACCGCGAGTGAGAAGCAGGAGCTCCTTAAGCCAACTGCAATCACCCGTGAGGTGGTTGAGGCCATTGGAAACGCGCACGCCAACCAGCCAGAGGGCTTCACCGTCCACCCCAAGCTCGCACAGCTTCTCGAGAAGCGCTTCGAGATGAGCCGTCACGGCGGCATCGACTGGGGCTTCGGCGAACTCCTAGCCTTCGGCTCGCTATTGATTGAAGGCGTGAACGTTCGACTCTCGGGCCAGGATGCTCGTCGCGGAACCTTCGTGCAGCGTCACGCCACCTTCCACGACCGCAACACCGGTCAGGAGTGGATGCCTCTGCAATATGTCTCCGAGGTTCAGGCTCGTTTCCAGGTCTACAACTCCCTACTCAGCGAATACGCCGTAATGGGATTTGAGTATGGCTACTCGGTCGAAGACCCAGGAACCTTGACCCTGTGGGAAGCTCAGTTCGGTGACTTCGTAAACGGTGCTCAGACTGTGGTTGATGAGTTCATCTCCTCAGCGGAGCAGAAGTGGAACCAGTTCTCCTCATTAGTATTGCTTCTCCCACACGGCTATGAGGGCCAGGGTCCTGACCACTCCTCCGCTCGAATCGAGCGCTTCCTGCAGCTGTGTGCCGAGAACAACATGACAGTTGCTCAGCCATCGACTCCAGCGAGCCACTTCCACCTACTGCGTCGCCAGGCAT
>CAZQHT010000028.1:0-13205 GCA_964593635.1 uncultured Aquiluna sp. | reverse complement strand
CCGATGACATCCACGGTGTAAGCGTGGCGCTCTACCAACTGAGCTAAAGGCCCGTCGAAAATACTAGTGGGAAAGTGGCTAGAGAACCAACTCAAGAGCTTTTTTGTACTCGGCTAAGCTGCGAGCCTCGCCCGGCCCGTTCACCATCTTGGCTGCCACGACGCCATCGGCATCGATGACAAAGGTGGCTCGAGTGGCAATTCCCTTGTCCTCCAAGAACACTCCATAGTCAGAAGCGACCTTCCCGTGAGGCCAGAAGTCTGCTAGCACGCCAAAGCTGTAGCCCTCCTGCTCGGCAAATTTGGCTTGGACATACTTTGAGTCCACGCTGATTGCCAGTAGCTCAACTCCAGATGCTTCGAACATCGAGATGTTGTCTCTGAGCTCACAAAGTTCACCTGTGCAGATGCCGGAAAAGGAGAGTGGGTAGAAGACGACTACGACCGGTTTGCCACGAAGGCCAGAGAGCGAGACCTCCTCGCCAAACTGATTGGACAACTTGAAATCCGGCGCGTGATCCCCAACGTGAATGCTCATTTCGACTCTCCCTTTTGTCTCGCTTTGCCTTCAAGGCCTAAACCAAACAATAAACTAATGGAGCTCACACAAGAGCGCTTCCGGTAAAGCAGCCACGAAAAGAGGCTTTGGTGTCATTTAACGATCGCGACCCGTTCGCAAGCACAAGCGTTGACAAGGATCCACAAGAGACGCAGGAGTGGCTTGACTCCCTTTCAGCACTTGCTGATAACGCCGGAAGAGGCAGAGCCCGCGAAATAATGCAGTCGCTGCTGCGCAGATCACACGAACTTCAGTTGAATGTCCCGCTTGTACCAACCACCGACTACATCAACACCATCTCCCCAGAAGACGAGCCTGAGTTCCCTGGAGACGAGCAGTTAGAGCGCACCTACCGCACTTGGATGCGCTGGAACGCCGCAATCATGGTTCACAGGGCTCAGCGTCCAGGTATCGCCGTTGGTGGGCACATCTCCTCATTTGCTTCCTCGGCCTCGCTCTACGAGGTCGGCTTCAACCACTTCTTCAAGGGTCACGATCACCCAGCTGGAGCGGATCAAATCTTCATTCAGGGGCACGCCTCCCCAGGCCCTTACGCTCGAGCTTTCCTCGAGGGTCGACTTTCCGAGGCAGAGCTTGATGCATTCAGGCAAGAGAAGTCGCGAGACAGTAGAGGGCTGCCAAGCTACCCTCACCCACGACTGATGCAGGACTTCTGGCAGTTCCCAACCGTTTCGATGGGTCTCGGGCCAATCAACGCGATCTACCAGGCCCAGTTCAACCGCTTCCTACAGGGTCGAGGGTTCAAGGACACCTCAGAGCAGCACGTGTGGGCGTTCCTAGGAGACGGCGAGCTCGACGAGGTCGAGAGTCGCGGTGCACTTCAGCTTGCAGCCAACGACAAGCTGGACAACCTGACCTTTGTTGTGAACGCGAACTTGCAGCGCTTGGACGGCCCGGTTCGAGGTAACGGAAAGATTATTCAGGAGCTTGAGAGCTTCTTCCGAGGCGCAGGGTGGAATGTAATCAAGGTGGTTTGGGGTCGTGAGTGGGACTCACTGCTTGCCAATGACCACGAGGGTGCACTAGTCGACCTGATGAATTCAACACCCGACGGCGATTACCAAACCTTCAAGGCCGAGTCTGGTGCATTTATCCGTGAGAACTTCTTTGCTCGCGACCCACGCACTGCGAAGCTAGTGGAAGGTATGTCGGATGACGACATCTGGTCACTGAAGCGTGGTGGTCACGACTACAAGAAGATCTACGCTGCCTATAAGTCCGCAATGAACCACAAGGGTCAGCCCACGGTCATCATCGCAAAGACAGTCAAGGGTTATGGCCTTGGAAAGAGCTTTGAGGGTCGCAATGCAACCCATCAGATGAAGAAATTGACGCTGGACAACCTAAAGGCTTTCCGTGACGGCATGAATGTGCCAATCACAGACGCACAGCTTGAGGCAGATCCGTACCAGCCTCCTTATTTCAAGCCTTCCGAGAACTCTCCAGAGATTCAGTACATGCACGAGCGACGCAGAGAGCTTGGCGGTTACCTTCCGGAGCGACGAAGCAAGTATGTGAGCTTCGATCTGCCGGACGAGAAGGCTTACGAGACCCCGCGCAAGGGTTCGGGTAACCAAGAGGTTGCCACCACAATGGCCTTTGTTCGCATGCTCAAGGACCTACTGAAGGCACCTGGAACCGGCGAGCGCATTCAGATGATCATCCCGGACGAAGCCCGCACCTTTGGTATGGATGCCTTCTTCCCCACCGCGAAGATTTACAACCCAGCAGGTCAGAACTACCTCTCGGTGGACCGCGAACTGCTACTGAGCTACAAGGAAGCCACCAACGGCCAAATCCTCCACACCGGAATCAACGAGGCCGGCTCGGTTGCAGCCTTCACAGCATCGGGTTCTAGCTACTCAACCCATGGGCAGCCGATCATTCCGTTCTATGTCTTCTACTCGATGTTCGGATTCCAGCGCACTGCAGATGCAATCTGGCTCGCTGGAGACCAAATGGTTCGTGGCTTCATGATTGGTGCAACCGCTGGACGCACAACTCTGACAGGCGAGGGTCTGCAGCACGCAGATGGCCACTCCCCTGTTATCGCAAGCACAAACCCTGCCGTAATCAGCTACGACCCTGCCTACGGATACGAGATCTCACACATCGTCCGCGCAGGTATTGAGCGGATGTACGGCGGCAAGCATGTCGACCCGAATGTGATGTATTACCTCACCGTCTACAACGAGCCCATGTTGCAGCCAGCCGAACCAGAGGGTGTTGACATCGAGGGAATCGAGCGTGGCATCCACCTGGTCTCTCCCGGAAGCAGTGACGGCCACAAGGCTCAGATCCTTGCGTCAGGAGTTGCAGTTCCTTGGGCTCTTGAGGCTCAAGAGCTTCTAAAGCAGTGGGGCGTGTCAGCCGATGTTTGGTCGGTAACGAGCTGGACTGAGCTTCGTAGAGATGGACTCGCTTGCGACGAGCAGAAGTTCCTCTACCCAAACCAGGAAGCCCCTACCCCTTACATCACTCAGAAGCTTGCCGATGCAAATGGTCCAAAGCTTGGTGTCAGCGACTTCATGCACTCGGTCCCCGACATGATTAGACCTTGGATTCCAGGAAAGTATGCGACCTTGGGAGCTGATGGCTTCGGCTTCTCGGACACCCGAGCTGCTACCAGAAGACACTTCAAGATCGATGGTCCTTCGATTGCAGTTCGAGTACTCGAGCAGCTAGTCGAGAAGGGCAAGATCGACGAGGCTGTACCCCAGCAAGCGATCGACCAGTATCAGCTGCACAACGTAGCAGCCGGAACAAGTGGATCGGCCGGTGGCGACGCCTAAGCACCTTGCCTGGCTAAATTCCATAGCAGGCGAGCTGGCAACGGCGACTATAAGTCGGCTTGACCAAACCCTGCCCTGGTATACAGCCCTTCCTCCAGCAAGGCGCGCGGCCATCGGCAGCGTTGCTCAGAACGGCATAACAAGCTTCATTCACTGGTACCAGGAGCCAAATTCACAGCCCTGGGTCGCCGCAGATGTCTTTGACTCCGCACCGAGGGAGCTGTTGCGTTCGATCTCACTGCAAGAAACGCTGCAGGTTATTCGAGTGGTGGTTCAAATGGTTGAGGAGCGAGTGGTTGCAGAGCAGCCGGAGCTAAGAGATGCCGTACTGACCTACTCTCGAGACATTGCCTTCAGCGCGGCGGACGTTTACGCAAAAGCGGCAGAGGCTAGAGGTCTTTGGGACGCCCGCCTAGAAGCACTGGTTGTAGATTCGATAATCAGTGGTGAAAGTTCTCAGGAGATCAGCTCAAGAGTTGCTGCCCTAGGTTGGCGAGCCGATGGACAGGTTGCAGTCTTGCTGGGTTCAACTCCAAGCCAGCCTGACTCCGATGCTCTGAGACGGATCGCCCGCAAGTCAGGTGCTGATGTCCTAATTGGTATCCAAGGCAGACGCCAGGTTGCGGTGATCGGATTAGTTGAACCCACAGAGAAACCAATGCTTCTGGTGATGGGGATTGCGGCTCAGATGGAAACCCATTTCGGAGCCGCCCCGCTTGTGATTGGAACTGTGGTGGGGGCAGTTTCGGACGCTAATCGAAGCGCAAGAGCCGCCCTGAGCGCTTATGCAGTGGCAGCCGCCGTGCAGGATGCTCCACGCCCGCTGATTGCAGACGACCTTCTTCCCGAGAGAGCGCTCGCAGGTGATGCTCTGGCAAAGAGCACTCTTGTCGAGCGTTTCTATCGTCCATTGGCCAACAATTCACCCGAACTTCTGAGCACGCTAAGGGCATTCTTGGATTCAGGTCGATCCCTAGAAGCGTGTTCAAAGAAGCTGTTCGTGCATGCCAACACAGTACGGTATCGCCTAAAGAAGGTCTTTGAAGAGGTGGGCCTAGATCCGACTCACCCAAGAAGCAGCTTTGTGCTGCAAATCGCTATCCTTCTTGGCGTGATCAATGACGCTGAGTCGGGATTGAAGCGATAGTTTATGCAGATGAGATTCTTGGCATGCCCCGGACAGGGCTCACAAACCCAGGGCTTCTTGGTTCCCTGGATAGAACAAGTAAGTGGCTTTGGAGAGACACTTCAGGAGCTCTCAATCGCATGCGGCAAGGATTTGGTTCAGCTCGGAACGGAAGCCGACGAAGAGACGATTAAGGACACTGCAAACTCCCAACCATTGATCGTCGGAGCATCAATCGCCGCATACCGGACCTCGCTATCCGACCTTAGAGTCGATGGAGTTGTCGGCCATTCAGTCGGAGAATTTGCCGCAGCAGCGATTGCGGGTGTACTAACCGACGCAGAGGCCATGCAGCTTGTAGCAACAAGGGCAAACGCTATGGCCACCGCAGCGGCAGAGATCCAAAGCTCCATGGCAGCAATCCTTGGCGGTGAGGAGGCTTCGGTCTTGAGCGCAATCGCTGAGGCTGGGCTTAGCCCTGCCAACTTCAATGGTGGTGGCCAGATCGTCGCGGCGGGATCTAAAGCGGGTATCGATCATCTCATCGCCAATCCTCCAGAAAAGTCCAGGGTAATTGAGCTGAAGGTTGCTGGCGCGTTCCACACTTCTTTCATGGCAAGTGCTGAAGGAGCCTTGAGGGCTGCTGCGTCGAGCGTCACACCCTCGAATCCAACGATCACTTTGCTGTCCAACCGTGATGGCAAGCCAATGCAAAGCGGTGCAGAGTTCCTCGAGCAGCTCATACTTCAGGTGTCCAGGCCAGTGCGCTGGGATCTTTGCATGGCGACCATGGACAATGAGCAGCTCAGCCTCATTGAACTTCCTCCAGCTGGAGCGCTAACTGGATTGGCCAAGCGAGGCATGCCTAACTCGCGAGCTGTTTTTCTAAAGACACCAGACGACCTACTAAAGATTGAGGCCTAGATGCCACTAGTTCAGAACCCAAGCAGGGAGTTCACAAGGATCTACTCACTGGGTGCATCTCGCGGACACCTGACCATCACGAACGACGACATCGCAGGTCCGATTGACTCGTCAGACGAGTGGATTCGTCAGCGCACCGGAGTGATTACTCGTAAGCGAGCGGACAAAGACCAAAGCCTCATCGACATGGCAGTGGAGGCAAGCAAGGAAGCGATCACCAAATCAGGGATTGATCCAGCTCGCATCGGTGCAGTGATTCTTGCCACAATCACATTCCCCTACCAGACCCCGTCCGGAGCAACACTGCTTGCTGATCGCGTGGGTGCAGTCGGAGCGGCTGCCTATGACATTTCAGCCGCCTGTGCCGGTTACTGCTATGGAATTGCGCAAGCAGATGCCCTGGTTCGCGCAGGGCAGGCGGAGTTCGTGCTGGTAGTTGGTGCGGAAAAGCTTTCCGATTATCTAAACCCCAAGGATCGTTCTATCTCCTTCTTGCTGGGTGACGGCGCTGGTGCTGCAATTGTTGGTCCAAGCGACCACGCTGGTATTTCTAGAACCATCTGGGGGTCAGACGGTTCCAACTGGGACAAGGTCGGAATGACTGCCTCGCAGATTGACTTCAAGGATGGCATTGCTGAGTGGCCAACACTTGTTCAAGAGGGGCCAAGCGTATTCCGATGGGCTGTTTGGGAGATGGTCAAGGTTGCAAAGCAGGCCCTGGAGGCCTCTGGCCTAAAGCCGAATGAGCTGGCTGCATTGGTTACCCATCAGGCCAACGAGCGAATCATTGACGAGTTTGCCAAGCAGCTCGAGCTACCTGAGAACGTTGTAATTGCAAAGGACATAGTCGACACCGGCAACACGTCGGCCGCCTCGATTCCGCTTGCAATGCACCGCTTGCTCGAAGAAGGCCAGGTCGCAAGTGGCGGATATGCCTTGCAGATTGGCTTCGGCGCAGGGCTTGCCTTCGCGGCTCAAGTCGTAGAACTCCCATAAAATAAAGCAAACAATCAAGAACACAGGAGATCCCATGGCTCTTTCACAGCAGGAAGTATTGGCCGGCCTAGCCGAGCTAGTAAACGACGAGACCGGTATTGCTGCAGATGCAGTGCAGATGGACAAGTCATTTACCGATGATCTAGACATCGACTCGATCTCCATGATGACCATCGTCGTCAACGCCGAAGACAAGTTTGGCGTGAAGATTCCAGACGAAGAGGTAAAGAACCTCATCACCGTTGCTGACGCCGTCAACTTCATTACTGGCGCTCAGGACTAATTAGCATGCGTCGTGTCGTCGTCACTGGATTGGGTGCCACCACCCCGCTCGGTGGCGACGTCGCTAGCAGCTGGGGTAATCTACTTGCCGGCAAGTCCGGCATTTCTACTCTCGAACAAGAGTGGGTCGCTCGGCACGAACTGCCAGTTACATTTGCGGGACAAGCCAAGGTTCTTGCGAGCGAGGTCCTAACCCCGCAGGAGGCTAAACGCCTCGACCCCTCCTCCCAATTCGCACTGATCTCCGCTCGTGAAGCCTGGGCGGATGCAGGGTCGCCTGAAGTTGAGCCCGAACGACTAGCAGTTGACTTTGCAACTGGAATCGGCGGTGTTTGGACTCTTCTTGACGCCTATGACACTCTTCGCGAACGTGGTCCTAGGCGCGTAATGCCAATGACAGTCCCGATGTTGATGCCAAATGGCCCAGCAGCCGCGATTGGAATGGATCTTGGAGCCCGCGCTGGTGTTCGAACCGCAGTCAGCGCATGCGCATCAGGTACTGAGTCGATTGCCAACGCCCTGCAAAGAATTCAACTGGGACAGGCCGATGTTGTGGTTGCCGGCGGAGCAGAAGCCGCTATCCACCCAATGCCGATTGCTGCCTTCGCCGCTATGCACGCCCTTAGCAAGCGCAACGAAGACCCAGCAGCAGCCTCGCGCCCCTACGACACCAACCGTGATGGCTTTGTGATGGGAGAAGGCGCTGGCTGTTTAGTGCTCGAGGAGTATGAGCACGCTAAAGCCCGTGGTGCAAGGATTTACTGCGAACTAGTTGGTGGGTCTGTAACATCTGACGCCTACCACATCACCGCTCCAGACCCAGAGGGCTCAGGAGCTGCCAGAGCAGTTCTAGGAGCACTCGAGCAGGCTGGTGCAACGATTACCGATGTTGAGCACGTCAACGCACATGCCACCTCTACTCCAGTTGGAGACATTGCCGAGTACACAGCCCTCAAGCGTGTGTTCCAGTCACACACCGATCAGCTTCTGGTAGCGGCCACTAAGGCCTCAACCGGGCACCTTCTCGGCGGAGCGGGCGCTATCGAAGCAATCTTTACGATTCTTGCCCTAAAGAATCAACTGGTTCCACCCACAATTAACCTTGAGGACCAGGATCCAGCGATCCCTCTCAACGTGCCAAGGGTTCCGACCCCACTAAAGAACCCTGGTGCAATTGCGATCAGCAATAGTTTTGGCTTTGGTGGTCACAACGCGGTTCTAGCGTTCAGAAACCTCTAGACCGCCTTCGGTAGCAGCCGAACACCATCCTGATTCCTATAGGTTTCCAGTAGGTCAAGCCACGGCGTCCCGCTTGCTAACCGCAACCTTCTTTCCAGCTCACGTGAATTGCCCTCAGAAGCACGTAAAGCGTTCATAACTGCGTCTTCCCTCAGCAACACCTCCCCTGCTTCGTTGAGCTGCTGACGGTTGATTCCTAGACCTGGGTGATAGAGATAGCGCTCGGGAAGAGCGGCACCGGTTTCGAGCTCGAACGGAGCTTCGCAGCTGGCGAGGCGGGATGCTAAAGACGCAGCGACCTCAGCGCTGCCTGTGAAGGTAAGGCGCAGTTGATAGTGATGTGGCTGAGCTGGTTGGGCCATCCAGGATCCAGATAGCCCAAAGTCCAGCAACAGATCGTTGATCGATCCGCAGCTGTCCATGTGGGCTGACAGCACCCAAAGCGAATGCTTTGGCACCTTGACTCCTATCCAGTTTCGTCTTCCCCAACGTCCTGAATAGGTGTCGCAAATTTACGCCCTGGAAACTCGATTTGTCAAAGTGACTTACGGTTGGACTCCTGGAAATTCACAGCCTCAATATCGCTGAGTCGACGCAAACCAGAGTAGGCCTGCCACATTCTCTGATTGCCAGCAAGCTTGGATTGGTTGTTTGACAGGAAGTGCCAGTATCCGGCTGTTATTGGGCAGGCGTTATCCCCCACGCGAACCTTAGGGTCGAACTTGCAGCCGCCGCAGTAGTTCGTCATCCGGTTGATGTATGCACCGCCGGCAGCGTATGGCTTGGTTGACATTCGACCACCATCGGCAAAGAGGCTCATCCCGATCGCATTGGCCGGCATAACCCAGGGGGTTCCATCAACAAATGCATCAACCAGCCAGTCATTTACCTCACGCGGGTTGTAGCCGCGTTGGAGAGCGACATTTCCAAGGACCATCAGACGCTGGATGTGGTGGGTCCAAGCGTTTGATGATGTGTTCTCGATTGTCTTCGAGAGACAGCGCGCCTCTATGGCGCTTCCGTCTAGCTCTTTCCAAGCATCTGGGAGTGGAGTTGTGGCGTTCAAGAAGTTTGAATCCAAGTAGTCCTCTCCGTACTCCCAGTAGAGGTGCCAGACGTAATCACGCCAGCCAATAATCTGACGAATGAATCCCTCAACTGATTCGATTGGAGCATCGCCTCGCGTGTACGCCGATTCGACGGCTGCAACTACTTCTAGGGGGTCCAACAACCCAAGATTCATTGGAGCGCTCAGCATCGAGTGGGCCAGAACCCACTCGCCATCAAAAACAGCGTCCTCATATGGACCAAAAGCGTCAAGTTGATAATCGATAAAGTGCTGCAGCGCTGCAAGCGCCTCAGCGCGATTACCAGCAAACTTTCTTGGCCCATCCATCCCGATAAAGGATGCCAGACCAGCAGTCTCTAGCTTGTCCAGCGTCGCCCGAACGCTAGCATCAATTTCATCTTCGATGACCTCAAAGTGCTGAAGCCCAAGACCGCCTTTCGGGCTTGGCTTACGGTTGTCGTGGTCATAATTCCACTGACCACCACTTGGCTCGCTACCCTCCATGAGGATGTCTAGCCGCACTCGCTGCCGCCGATAGAAGTTTTCCAGTCGAGGACTCTTGTCTGTTCGAAATGCGTTCCAATCAGACTCACTAGAACAGAAGCCACGTGCTTCTTGGGTCTTGATACCCAGGGTCTGAACTAGAGCTCTTTGGTTTCTACTTGTGGGGTTGACAACAGTGCTCAGTTCTTTGAATTCGGTCAGCTGTCGAAAAGAGTCAAGGTTTGGGCTGGAAACACGCTTGTCCAAAGCTCTTGAGCGTATTGCGTAGAGAATGAGGTGAGCCTTCTGACGGTGGTATCGGCGTTTTGAGAATTGCGAAAGCACCTCTGGAAGCAGAATCTCGCCACCGAGGTCGAAATGCGGGCCGAGTTGGTCGGCAAATAACAGCTGCAAGCTAAACCACCTATACGATTACCAAGAACAATCATGAGCAAGCTTTACTTCCGCTACGGAGCGATGAATTCCGGCAAGTCAACCGCCTTATTGCAGGCGGCGTTCAACTATGAGGAGCGCTCTCAGCACGTCTTGCTAGCCAAGCCAGCAATCGACTCTAAGGGTGACAGATCAATCGTTTCAAGGCTCGGCGTCAGTAGGGATGTCGATTTTGTTGTTGAACCCTCAGACGATCTCAGAGGGATCTTCGCCGAACAGGCGGGCGAGTTCGAACGAAGAACTGGTCAGCGAATAGCTTGCCTCTTGCTTGATGAGTCTCAGTTTCTCACCGCAGAACAGGTAGATCAGGCTCTGGAAATCGCCGTCCTTGATGGTGTTCCAGTACTTGCCTATGGGATTAGGACCGACTTCAAGACATTGTCGTTCCCCGGAAGCCGCAGGCTTATGGAGATTGCGCACTCTCTTGAAGAGCTAAAGACCATTTGCCGCTGCGGTCGCAAGGCGATGTTCAACGCGCGTCTTGTCAATGGGGCCTTCACCTTCGACGGCGACCAGGTCGCAATCGACGGCGACAAGGTTTCCTACGAATCCCTATGCGCCAGCTGCTACCTAGCCAAGCGCCAGTAGACCAAGGTCCAAGCTATCGGCTTGTAAGAATCATGGTGGACTGAGCTGGAACCGATACGTTCGAGGCCTTGCTAAGGCTTCTTATGCCGCCAGGCTTAGCCACGAGACCCTGAGCCAAGATGCGCCAGGTCCCAGTAGCGGGAAGCTTCACTACCTTGGCCGTTTTTGCGGCGTTGTGGATAACGAAGATTCTCTTGGTGCCGTTGGACTGTTTGCTCGCATCTAGCGAGTAGGCAATCACATCTGGGGCCGAGGTGCTAAATCGCATTCCCTTGGCAACCTGCGGAGCCTTGCTCATTCTGAATGCGGAGTTTGCCTTACGGATCTGGATTAGGCCCTTGAAGTAGTTGACCATCTCCCTGTTACGGGTGGCCTCGGTCCATTTCAAGGAGTTGACCGCATCGGAGGACTTATAGGAGTTCTCATCACCATTCTTGGTTCTCATGAACTCTTGTCCGGCATGGATAAAGGGAACACCTTGAGCGAGTATGGCCGTCGAAGAGGCGAGGCCAAAAACGCGTTTGCGCTCCGCATCTGTGGCGCCTGGCATCGAAATGACCAGCTTGTCGAAGAGGGTCAGATTGTCGTGAGCCTCAACGTAGCTAACAGACTGCTCAGGGTTCATTGGGCCCCAGGAGCCCTTGACGTTGGTGCCAGACTCTGTTTCGCCGGTGATACCAGCCATTACCTCGAACTTGAGTGAGTTTCGTCCTGACGCCCAGCCATTCTCAAGGGACTTGAAAACATCCCCCTTCAACCCATCGCGAATACCATCGTTGAAGTGCGCAATGCGCGGCATCTTGTATGCATTGACCTGGTTTGCCTTCATCCCAGGTGCGAGCTTGGTGCCCATCTGCCAGCCCTCACCGATGATCAGGAACGTCCTATCAATCTTGTCAACGCCATCGCGGACCTGGTTCATGGTTTCAAAGTCGAGTATGCCCATCAGGTCAAACCGGAAACCATCCAGTTTGTACTCCTTTGCCCAGTACAAAGAACTCTCGACTATGTACTTGCGAGCCATTGAGCGGTCGGATGCAATCTCGTTTCCCACCCCGGTTCCGTTAGCAAAGGAGCCGTCTGCCTCCTTGCGGAAGAAGTAGCCCGGAACGAGTCGTTCGAAGCTATGGGTTCCCGCATCGAACACATGGTTGTAGACAACATCCATGACCACTCGGATGCCCCTTGAGTGCAGGTACTGAATGGTTGTCTTCAGTTCGGTGATTCGGTTTAGAGGCTCGGCTGGCTTCGTCGAGTAAGAACCCTCAGGAACGTTGAAATTGAGCGGGTCATAGCCCCAGTTGAACTGATCGTTTCGCGTCTCATCCACGGTTTTGTAGTCATAAATAGGAAGAAGTTGAAGATGGGTAATTCCGAGATCAACGATTGCATCGATTCCAGTCTTGGTCTTGCCATCCGGGGTCTTGGTTCCGGCTTCTGTGAGGCCCAGGAACTTACCCTTCTGCGAGATACCACTGCTTGAGTCGACCGAGAGATCTCTTACATGGAGCTCATAGAACACTGCATCGGTAGCGACCCCGGAGAACTTGGGCTTTGAATGCGTTAGCCAGCCGGTTGGGTTTGTCTTCGCAGCATCGAAGACCACGCCCTTAGTCCCGTTGATGGTGGCTGCTCGGGCGTATGGATCAACTGCCTCTATCCACCTCTCCCCCAGCTTGACCTGGAAGTTGTAGATGGTGAGGTGCTGGTCTCCCGCCAAGTTGGCGGTCCAGGTGCCCTTTTCACTCTTGGTCATTGGAACAACAAGGCCAGCTGTTTTCTCGCTGTCGTTTGAGTAAACCAAAAGCTCGGCGGCGGTAGCGGTCGGCGCCCAGACCCTAAATGAGGTTGAACTTGGGCTATAGCTGAAGCCAAGGTCCGAACCTGGGTAGTGAAACGCTTCCTCAAACTCCTGGCTGGCATATAGACCTCCGAGATCAGGAGTCACAGTGCCAAACTCAGGATGAGTTACTGTCAGCGCGCCTCCGAGGGAGAAGTTATCCGCAAGGGTCACTAGCACCCGGTTGGAGCTGGTTGCACCAGCAGGAACGGCCGCAACACTCGAAACTGCAAGAGGCTTCCCGTCAGAAGTCACTGCCAAACCGTTTTGTATGGAGCCGAGCGTGGCTGCCCGGTTGAGTGCAACCTCGAAAGACTTGAATGATCTTGCTGTTGCTGTGGTGAGTTTGGTCGAAATTGTGGGCCTCGTTTCATAGATGGTCGCATCCGCCTGAATCAGCCAGATCTCCGCCTTGCCATCTCTAAAGCTCTTGATGTAGCGATCTTCTGAAACGTCCTTAGAACTCCACTCCGCAAGGCGCACGATGATTCCGATCTCATCAACCTTTGCGGTTCCTGGAACCTTCACCTTTGCGACTTTGCCAAATGAATCATCTTCCGTGAAGGCATAGGAAGCACCCTCGCCACCCTTTGGCCACAGCCAGAGATTCCAGTCTTTGTAGTCACCGTCGAAGCGGTGGTAGTGAATGGTGATCTCTGTCGTCTCAGGGAGTGCGGTTGCTGGGCCTGAGATCAAACCAAAGGACATGACCGCTGCCAGCGCAAGACCAAAGAGACGTTTCATTTCATACTCCCTTGTATAAAAAGACTTCCAGTGAATCGTGGGGCGTGCGGGACTTGAACCCGCGACCGACGGATTATGAGTCCGCTGCTC
>CAZQHT010000027.1:7100-13451 GCA_964593635.1 uncultured Aquiluna sp. | reverse complement strand
CGTTACGCGCTGGGAATCATGAACACCGTTTTGGGTGGCGGTATGAGCTCCAGGCTCTACCAAGAGATTCGCGAAGATCGCGGACTTGCCTACTCCACCTACTCATACCAACAGGGTTACTCCGATGCTGGCTACTTCGGTCTCTACGCTGGTTCAAGCGAAGAAAACGCTCCGCTGGTTATTCAGCTAATGCGCGAGCAGGTTGACCGCATGGTTTCCGAAGGGGTTAGCCAGGCCGAGTTTGATCTTGCGCTAGGTAACATCACTGGTGGATTGGCGCTTCGTTATGAGAGCACAATCGCTCGCATGAACCGGTTGCTCTCAGCAGAGATCGGCACGGGGGAGTACCTCTCGGTTTCAGAGGTCATGCAGCGCTTCCAATCGGTTTCGCTTTCACAGATCCAAGCCGTTGCAGCCGAGGTCTTTGCAAGACCCTCATCGCTGGTTGCGGTTGGCCCCAAGCTATCTGGCCTAAGTCTCTAGTTGATAGGGTTTTGCCCATGATGCGTATTGCGGTTCTGGGTTCCTCCGGTCGGATGGGCCAGTTGGCTCTTGAGCTGATTGATTCAGACGCCAACCTAAAGCTGCATGCAGCCCTCACTTCCACCTCCGACCCGGCTCAAATGCTTGGTGCTGATGTGGTGCTCGACTTCACGCTTCCAGATGTGAGTCCAAAGCTTGTGGCATACGCGATTGAGCACGACCTAAAGATTGTGGTTGGCACCTCTGGCTGGTCCGAGTCCAAGCTGAGCTCCTTGAAGCCAGCCATGGACGCCCATCCAAGCGCGGCCGTTGTGGTGGTTCCTAACTTTTCAATCGGCTCGATGTTGGCCCAGAGCTTCGCTGCTAAAGCAGCTGAGTTCTTTAGCTCTGTTGAGATTGTCGAGGCTCACCACTCCGGCAAGATTGACTCTCCATCGGGAACTGCAATTAGAACCGCGGAGCTAATCTCCCGCTCGCGCAAGGCCCAGCCTCTGATTCCAGGAGTTGATCAACCAGCTCGTGGTCAGGTGGTTGCAGGAGTTCCAATCCATTCGCTCCGCCTGGAGGGTGTTTCGGCAAAGCAGGACGTAATCTTTGGCGGCTCCGATGAGGTTCTGACTCTCAGCCACGATGTCTCTTCTCATCGGGCTTACTCACACGGCATCCTGCTTGCTATTGAATACGCAGCCACTTCAAAGGGCCTGACGATTGGCCTTGACTCAGTAGTCGGACTCTAGATTGAGAACCAAGATCTGGGTCGTTGTCATGACCGCCTTTGCACTCACCTACGTCTTTCTGCTTGGGGGCAGAGCGCTAACCATGCTTGCCGAACCAAACCCAGTGGCGATTGCCATGGGTGTGGGGATGGCGGTGTTTCCGCTATTTGCAATCTGGGCAATCTTTCGGGAGATCAAATTCGGCATCGATGCCGAGAAGATCACCAAGCGGGCACTTTCAATCGAGCTTCCTGAGCTAGAGCTAGTTTTGCGACCATCGGGTCGCGCAACCAAAGAGTCAGCTGCACTGGCTTTTGATGCTGTGAAGCAAAACTTCGACGAGTCTCAGTGGACGCAGTGGCTTCTTCTTTCGGAGGCCTACGAGGCCTCGGGAGATCGCAAGCGCGCTCGCGAGAGCATGCGAAAAGCTATCTCACTTGCCAATCAAGCCGAGGCGTCTTAGCCCCAAATACATCTGGCATCCAAGGCAGAAGTTAAAGAAAGCGTTCAAAAACGCCGCGAAGAAAATGAATGCTGCGCTAATCGGAATTAGCACAGGCGCGAACAGCACGCCTGCCATTCCAAGGATCGAAAATCCAAAGCCAACCTTCTGAGCAAACTGCGGCGGCCTTGGGTCTTCCAACTCCTTAGGGTCACCGAGTCTTGGGCGAACAAACTTCTTGAAGATAAATCCGTACGGGTGTGATGCTGGATAGAAGACGCTCCAAGCAAAGAGTGTGAACAGCAGGATGCTTATTGGCGCAGCATTCAGCCAGGAATCTTGGCTCAGGATGAACCCGGCTAGTGAAATCACAGAGGTGATTGCCGCTCCGAAGCGTGGGCCTCTTGGGTCGATTCTCTTTAGTTCACTCATAGTGCACCTAGTTTCCTTAGTTCGGATTGGATAAGCCCTGGCTTAGGTATGCCAGAAATTCTAAATTTGATTTCACCCTTGGGGTCGAGAATAAAGACGGTTGGCGTTTGGCTAACAGAAAAGTGTGCGGCCAGGTTTAGTCGGTCGGTTATGTCGATATCCAGGTAAAGCAGGCCTGGGGTTTTTTCTTCAAACTCCACCAGCTGCCTTCTAACCCCCGGGCACTGTCCGCAGTATTCGGTTGAGAACTGCAACAGCGTTGCCTTCTTGCCAAAGGACTTGACCTGCGACTTGCCCTTTTTGATGTTGAGTTTGCTTAGGTCAATGACCTCGTGGGTGGAAACTCGCTTACCTCTTCCAGCGCTGAACTTCAGCCATAGTCCAGCAGCGACGGCCAGGGTAAGCAGAATTAGGCCGGATAGAAGTGCTGGGTTGAGTTCCACACGCCAAGGGTAAGTGATTTAGAGACCCCAAAGCGGAGTGTTGCGCTTTTTTACGTTGCGGAAAGCCTAGGCTTAGCGCGTGACTGACATTCAATTTCGATCTGATGTGACTGTTGAGCTAATTCGCTCCAGTGCCTCGGACGCTGACGTACTTTTTGCCGCTCGAGTTTCTACTCAGGGCGAGCAGACCCTAGAGGGAGCTCAGGCTCGGGACACCGAGGTTGGAGCGCGCGACAAGGGCCTAATCAACTACCTGATGCGCGACCGTCACGGCTCTCCTTTTGAGCACACCTCCCTAACCTTTTACGTTCAGGCACCAATCTTCGTGTTCAGAGAGTTCATGCGTCACCGCATTGCGAGCTACAACGAGGAATCTGGCCGCTACCGCGAGCTCCGTCCGGTGTTTTATGTTCCTGGCGAAGACCGCAAGCTGATCCAGGTTGGTAAGCCTGGAGCGTATGAGTTTGAAGACGGCACTGCCGAGCAAACCGCTCTGGTGGTCCAGGAGACTATGGCTGTGACCCGCGCTGCCTACGAGTCATACCAGCGGATGCTGGAGGCAGGTGTTGCCCGTGAGGTCGCGAGAATCGTTCTGCCGGTAAATATCTACTCGAGCATGTATGTCACCATGAACTCTCGTGCCCTGATGAATTTCCTTTCACTTCGCACTAAGCGCGAGGGAACGCACTTCCCATCCTTCCCGCAGCGCGAGATCGAGATGGTTGCGGAGAAGATGGAAGACTTCTGGGCAAAGACGATGCCTTTGACCTACGAGTCATTCAACGAGAACGGCCGCGTTGCCCCTTAGCGAGCCATATTCAGCTGTCCTGAATTCACCCCGATGGCTAGGCTAGGGCTATGAATCCGCAGAAAACGCTTTTCGGTCAGGTGCTAGTTGCACTTGTGACACCCATGACTGCTGAAGGCGAAGTCGACTGGGATGCCACCGAGCGTCACATTGACTACGTAATCTCAAATGGTGCCGACGGAGTTGTCGTTACCGGTACTACAGGTGAAACCTCCACTCTCACCGACGCAGAGAAGATCAAGCTTGTCGAGGTTGGCAAGTCTGTTGCAGCGGGCCGGGCCAAGATCATCACCGGCGGTGGATCGAATGAGACCGCTCACGCCATGCAGCTCTACAAGGCATCTGAAAAAGCTGGTGCCGACGGCGTCATGGTTGTGACTCCCTACTACAACAAGCCAACTCAGGCGGGAATCCTCACTCACTTCAGGCTGATTGCTGACGCCACGGATTTGCCGGTGATCCTCTACGACATTCCAGGTAGAACTGGTGTTGCGATTGCCTACGACACCTTCCACCGCGCTGCCAAGCACCCCAACATCGTTGCGGTCAAAGACGCCAAGGGCGATTTGGCGCAGGCCTCAAGGTTGATGCTAGAGACCGGACTGATGTATTTCTCTGGCGACGACTCAAATGCTCTGGCTCACATATCGATTGGTGCAACTGGGCTGATTGGCGTTACCGCCAACATCGCGCCGAAGGCCTATCGAGAGATGGTTGATGCAACCAACAAGAACGACTTCCATTCAGCGCTGACCGTGCACAACTCTCTTGAGCCTTTGCAGCGCGCGATCATGACTCACGTGCCTGGAACTGTTGCTGCAAAATACGTGCTTCACGGCCTAGGTCAGATCGGTTCACCCCGAGTTCGACTTCCCCTAGTGGGTCCAGAGGACCACGAGGCTGCCGCTATTGAAAGTGGAATCGATCAGGTTGTGAGCGTTCCTGGCTTGAGCTTTGACAACTTCCGTCCAGACCGCAATGCGGCTGCCGGTGGAGCGCTTCCTAAGGTTGCAGGGACCACCAGATAGTGGAGTTATTCGAGCCCAAGAAGCTTCAAAAGGGCACTCTTCGCATCATCCCGCTCGGCGGCATTGGAGAGATCGGTCGAAACATGACCGTCTTCGAGCTCAACGACAAGATTTTGATTGTGGACTGCGGGGTCCTTTTTCCGGAGGAGACTCAGCCTGGCGTGGATCTGATCCTGCCTGACCTTGGTTACCTGGACGACAAGTTAGACCGAATCATTGGCTGCGTGCTTACTCACGGCCACGAGGACCACATCGGTGGAGTTCCATATCTGCTGAAGATGAAGCAAGACATTCCTTTGGTTGGATCCAAGCTGACCCTTGCCCTCGTCGAGGCGAAGCTAAAGGAGCACCGAATCACTCCCTACTCGCTTTTAGTCAAGGAGGGTCAGGTCGAGCAGTTCGGCCCCTTCACCCTTGAGTTTGTAGCGGTGAATCACTCGATTCCAGATGCCCTTGCGGTCATCATCCGCTCCGAGGCTGGAACTGTGCTTGCGACCGGCGATTTCAAGATGGACCAGCTTCCACTGGATGGTCGACTTACAGATTTGCGTGCCTTTGCCAAGATCGGTGAAGAAGGTCTCGATCTCTTCATGGTGGATTCCACCAACGCAGATGTGCCTGGGTTCACTCCCTTAGAGCGCGACATCGGGCCAGTAATTGAGTCTGTGATTGCCAAGACTCCAGGAAAAGTTGTGGTTGCCTCCTTCTCCTCTCACGTTCACCGAGTTCAGCAGGTTCTAGATGCTGCGGTTGCGAATGGTCGCAAGGTGGCATTCGTAGGTCGAAGCATGGTTCGAAATATGGCAATAGCCAGCGAGCTCGGCTTCTTGAATGTTGATCCAAACTCGATCATTGAGCTCAAGCACATAGACCAATACCCAGACAACAAGATTGTCATGATGTCCACCGGCTCACAGGGTGAGCCGATGGCTGTTTTGGCTCGAATCGCAAACCGCGATCATCAGGTTTCGATTGGCGAGGGTGACACCGTCCTGCTCGCTAGCTCTTTGATTCCGGGAAATGAGAATGCGGTCTATCGAGTGATTGACGGGCTCACCATGCTGGGAGCCAATGTCGTTCACAAGGGCAATGCCAAGGTGCACGTCTCTGGCCACGCTGCAGCCGGCGAACTTCTTTACTGCTACAACATTCTCAGACCTAAGAACGTGATGCCGATCCATGGTGAGGCCAGGCATTTGCTGGCTAACGCCAAGCTTGCAATTCAGACCGGCGTTCCAAAAGAGCGCACCCTGATCGTCGAGGACGGTGCGGTGGTTGATTTGCGCGATGGCATTGCAGAGGTTGTCGGTCGCGTGCCATGCAACATGCTCTATGTGGATGGCAAGACGGTTGGCAAGATCACCGAGGATGATCTCAAGGACCGCATGATTTTGGCGGCCGAGGGGTTCATCACGATTTTTGCGGTCATCGATCCACTCACCGGCAAGGTAGTTGAAGGCCCGGAGATTAGGGCCAGGGCTTATGCCGAGGAGGACCACGTCTTTGACGACATTCTTCCCGCGATTGAGCGAGCAATGGCAGAGGCGGCTGGCGATGGGGTCAGAGATGCCTACCAAATGCAGCAGGTCATTAGGCGCACAATCGGTAACTGGGTGGCTAAGGCGCACCGTCGCAAGCCAATGATCATCCCGATTGTTGTCACTTCTTCTCGGTAGCGCCTAAGCCTGTTTCTAGGGCTCTGCCTGTAGTTTTTACCCATGGCTCAGAAGACTCCTCCTGCTCGTCGCCCGGCAGCTAAACGCCCGGCGCGAAGCACTGCGAAGGCTGCGCCTCGAACTGCAGCCAAGTCCTCTTCACCGGGGTTGGGCCAAATCTTTGCCAAGGCATACATGGGACTGGCTCACGCGCTGGGCGGTTTGATCAGGGCATTTTCAACTGAGAAGCTAGCGGCAGAAGATAGGCGCGATGGAGCGCCGTTCTTTGTCTTTTTGCTATCAGTATTTGGCGCACTGTTTGCTTGGTTCCTAATCAACGAACC
>CAZQHT010000027.1:0-7000 GCA_964593635.1 uncultured Aquiluna sp. | reverse complement strand
AAGCCCGAGCCTGAGGTGTTCGATGCCTTTGACGGCAAGAAGTCCACCTGGTGGTCAAAGCCAAAGGATGAAAAGGCTGCCTTTGAGACTCCGCTGGTACAAGACATAGATGAGTTTGTAGAGGCCGAGCTAGAGGCCTACCCAGATGTTCAGGCCATCGACATTGAGCCGCAGAGCGATGATGCATCAGACCTAGAGTTTTTGAACACTGAAGAGGGCATTACCGAACCGATCGACGTGGTCAATTCCGAGCCTGCTGCTCCAAAGAGGCGAGTAGTGAAGCCATATGTGTTGCCGAGTCTGGGACTGCTTGCCCCCGGCACGCCACCTAAGGCGAAATCTGCAGTCAACGATGCGATTGTCGCAGCCATTGACGATGTGTTCAAAGAGTTTGATGTTCAGGCCAGAGTATCTGGATTTCAGCGTGGTCCAACTGTCACCCGATACGAGGTTGAGCTTGCCCCAGGTGTGAAGGTGGAGGCCGTTACTCGCCTAACCAACAACATTTCATATGCGGTTGCCTCAAACGAAGTGAGAATCCTGGCTCCGATTCCGGGCAAGAGCGCTATCGGTATTGAGATTCCAAACACCGATCGTGAGACAGTGACTCTCGGCGATGTGTTGCGTTCAAAGAATGCCACTGCCTCAACTCACCCGCTCACCATCGGTGTCGGTAAGGATGTTGAGGGCGGATACCTAATTGCCAATTTGGCGAAGATGCCTCACCTGTTGGTTGCTGGAGCTACTGGAGCGGGTAAGTCGAGCTTTGTGAATTCCATGATCACATCGATCCTGATGCGCTCCAAGCCTGCAGAAGTTCGGATGGTTCTAATTGACCCGAAGCGGGTTGAGCTCGCGGCATACCAGGGAGTCCCGCACCTGGTCACTCCGATCATCACCAATCCAAAGAAAGCTGCTGAAGCGCTGCAGTGGGTTGTGAAGGAGATGGACTCTCGTTATGACGATTTGGCGTCCTTTGGCTTTAAGCACATCGATGACTTCAACCGGGCAATTGTGGCCGGTGAGGTCAAGCTTCCCGAGAACTCAAAGCGAGAGCTTCAGCCCTACCCCTACCTGCTTGTGGTCGTGGATGAGCTCGCAGATTTGATGATTGTTGCCCCAAGGGATGTAGAGGATTCAATCGTTCGAATCACTCAGCTTGCCAGGGCCTCGGGTATTCACCTAGTGCTTGCCACCCAGCGACCTTCGGTTGATGTTGTGACTGGTCTAATCAAAGCCAACGTTCCATCGCGCTTGGCGTTCTCAGTTTCATCGGTGACAGACTCGAGAGTTATCTTGGACCAGCCAGGCGCAGACAAGCTTGTCGGTCAGGGAGACGCACTCTTCGCGCCGATGGGTTCCAATAAAGCGGTTCGTGTCCAGGGAGCCTGGGTTTCAGAGGATGAGCTGCACAGAGTTGTTGCGCACGTGAAGGCGCAGATGGAACCTGAGTATCGCTCGGATGTCGCTGTGGTGGCTCAGTCCAAGGTGGTGGACAGCGACATCGGTGACGACCTTGAGTTGTTGATTGCCGCCGCAGATCTGATTGTGAATTCTCAGTTCGGTTCGACCTCGATGCTGCAGCGCAAGCTCAGGGTTGGATTTGCCAAGGCGGGAAGGCTCATGGACCTTTTGGAGTCCAGGGGAGTGGTTGGCCCATCGGAAGGTTCAAAGGCTCGCGATGTTATGGTCAAGCCGGATGAGCTCCCAGCCTTGCTGGCAAAACTGAGCGGGCAAACAACTGCGGTGTTCGAGGGCGATTCGGCCGAAGATGAGGAGCCGGACGAGGATGCCTGGCAGCTCACCGGAAGACGCGATGACTTCTAGATCTTTCCTCTATAGGCAAACCCCCAACATCATCACCAGCGTCAGGATTGCATTAGTGCCGGTGGTGCTTTGGCTGATTTTGGGGTACTGGGAATCCTGGGAAGGCCGGCTTGCGGCTCTAGTTCTTTTGGTGATTGCTGCCTCTACCGACGGCATTGATGGAGCTATCGCACGCAAGCGCAACCTAGTTACAAATCTTGGGAAAATCCTTGACCCAATCGCCGACAAGGCACTGCTCTCTGGTGCACTGATCGCCCTTTCGATTCTTGGTGCAATCCCGTGGGTAGCCACCGCCATCATTTTGGTTCGAGAGCTCGGCATCACTGTGTTTCGACTGGTGATTGTGAAGAAGCGAGTTATTGCCGCCTCCGGTGGAGGAAAGTTCAAGACGGTCATGCAAATCATTGCCGTCTCAATGGTGATTGCGCCATTTGATTTCCTAGGCCCGTGGTTTTCCATCTTGACCCAGATAGTGCTCTGGTTCACGGTCGCTCTAACGGTTTACACCGGTCTTCAGATCCTCAGGCCGCAGAAGTGAACCTGATTGAGCTCGCAGCTTCTAAGGGTGTGCTCATCTGCAGTGCCGAGTCTCTTACTGCCGGGCTGGTAACCGCTGAGATTGCAAAGACCCCTGGGGCATCAAAGGTTCTGCTTGGTGGAATGGTGCTTTATCAAGATCAGATAAAGGCTCAGCTGCTCGGGGTTTCCAAAGCCCTTATGGAGTCTCAGACCTCCGTAGACCCCGAGGTCGCGGCTCAGCTGGCAACTGCAGCTCAGGCCAAATTTGCCAATGCCGCTGGGGTTGGCATCGACAGGGTGTTGGTCATTGCCACAACCGGTGCCGCGGGCCCTTCGGCGGTTGGAAACCAAGCCCCGGGAACGGTATTCATTTCGGTTGCGCATGGAGTGCGAGTTTCGGTTTATGCCGAAGCGTTCGAGGGCGACCGAACAGAGGTAACTCGCGCAACGGTGGAGCGAGCCATTTCGCTGCTCAGGGAACATCTCGAGGCAATTTAGGGTTTAGCTACAGGAAACATACAGACATAGCTTTTATGTTTGTCCGTGTGACCAGATAGGTTAGTTCCCAGGAGGAACCTTGGTACTGATTAGGCAAGAAATTGGTGATGTGCTTCGCAGCCACCGACTTCGTCAAGGACAGACTTTGCGCCAGGTGGCGGCAAGGGCTTCTGTCGCACTCGGATACCTGTCTGAGGTAGAGCGCGGCCAAAAAGAGGTTTCCTCGGAGATCCTGGCATCAGTGGCCGACGCCTTGAACTTGCCCTTATCAGTTGTGATGCGTGAGGTCTCTGACCGGGTCGCCTCTGTCGAGGGTCTATACATCGACGACACCTACATCCCGGACACAGTTCCGGACGCTTTTGTAGCCGAAGCCAATCTTCTTTCCCGATAGGTGAAGTTCAGTCAATTCCAGTCGCTACTGGAAGACGAATTTGGAGCAGGCTTCACCTCTGTGATTCTGAATGACACTCGACTAACCGAGTTTGCCGACCTCACCCCCAGACAGCTGCTAGATGCAGGAGAGGATCCTCGTCAGGTTTGGTTTGGGATATGCCGCCATCTTGGGGTTCCCAAGGATCGCTGGCACGGCAAGAGCAAGCCAAAAAGACACGCCGAATAGAGTCATTCGAAATTTTGTTCGAATGGTTGTAGGGTTCTTACGTGGCTAAAGATTGCAAGTTATCCACAGCCAAAGAGTTCGAAAACAAAAATGTCGGAAGCCTCAACTAGGTTCAGTGAATCAAGCGGCTAAAGCCAGAAAGAGGAGAACATGCCATCTCAGTCAGACAGAGAAAAAGCGCTAGAGACAGCGCTCGCACAGATCGACCGCCAGTTTGGCAAGGGCTCGGTCATGCGCCTGGGCACCGAGGAGCGCGCTCCCATCGAGTCAATCTCCACTAGTTCAATCGCATTGGACGCTGCACTTGGAATCGGCGGGCTTCCGAAGGGCCGAATCGTTGAAATCTATGGTCCTGAGTCCTCAGGAAAGACCACTCTCGCTCTGCACGCAATTGCGAATGCGCAGAAGGCCGGCGGAGTAGCAGCCTTCATCGATGCGGAGCACGCGCTGGATCCTGAGTATGCCAAGAAGCTTGGCGTTGACATTGATGCACTCTTGGTATCTCAGCCAGACACCGGCGAGCAGGCTTTGGAAATCACCGACATGCTGATCCGTTCGGGGTCAATTGATGTTGTGGTTATCGACTCGGTTGCAGCACTGGTTCCTCGTGCCGAGATTGAGGGCGAGATGGGTGACTCACACGTCGGTCTTCAGGCGAGACTCATGTCTCAGGCGCTTCGCAAGCTAACCGGAGCTTTGAGCAACACCCAAACCACAGCAATCTTCATCAACCAGCTGCGCGAGAAGATCGGTGTCTTCTTCGGCTCGCCTGAGACCACCTCCGGTGGTAAGGCACTGAAGTTCTACGCATCAGTTCGTCTTGACATCAGAAGGATTGAAACCCTGAAGGACGGCCAGGACGCCGTTGGAAACCGAACTCGCGTCAAGGTGGTCAAGAACAAGCTTGCAGCGCCATTCAAGCAGGCTGAGTTCGACATCATGTTTGGTGAGGGAATCTCCCGCGAGGGCAGCCTGATTGACTTCGGTGTCGACCAGGACATCGTGAAGAAGTCCGGCGCTTGGTACACATTCGACGGAGAGCAGCTCGGCCAGGGTAAAGAGAACTCCCGCAAGTACCTCAAGGAGAACCCAAAGGTGGCGGAGCAGATTGAACAGAAGATCAAGGTCAAGTTGGGAATCGGTGTTCCGCGTGCTGTTGCAGACTTGCCAAAAGAGCCAGTCGAAGTTGTACCGAAGGTTGTAAACGAAAAGTAGTTGGAATCTATAGACCTAGAAAAGCTGGAGAAGCGGGCTAGAAACATCCTGCTTTTCCAGCTTGGTCGTTCCATGAAGACTGAGCATCAGCTCAGACTGCTACTTGCCAAACGCGAGATTCCAAGTGAGGTTGTGGAGCCTCTGTTGGCTCGATTTGTCGAGGCTCAGCTCATTGACGATTCGCTCTATGCGCGTTCTTTTGTCTCCGCCCGATTGGCGGCGGGAGGAAAGTCAATCTCGATGCTTCGAAGAGAGTTGAAGCAAAAGGGAGTGGATGACGAGCGCATCCAAGATGCACTTTCGGACCTTGATGCCGAGCAAGAGTTTGAGATCGCGCTCAAGCTGGCGAGGTCAAGGGCTGCTCGCATGAGCTCGCTTGAGCCAGAGAAAAGACGCCGCCGCTTACTGGGGGTTTTGATGAGGAGAGGTTTTTCTGGAGCTGTGGCCTCAAGGGCAATGGCTCAGGTCCTCGCCGGAGAGTAAAATCGGGGAGCCATGTCTCTTACCTACGAAGTCCGCACCTACGGGTGTCAGATGAACGTTCATGACTCTGAGCGAATCTCAGGGTTACTGGATGCTGCGGGCTACGTAAAGGCCGAGGAGCTAGACCCCGACCTAGTTGTTTTCAACACCTGCGCCGTCAGAGAGAATGCCGATAACAAGCTCTACGGCAACCTCGGTATGTTGCTTCGCAAGAAGGAAGAGAACCCAGACCTGCTGATTGCTGTGGGTGGGTGCCTGGCCCAAAAAGACCAGGACACAATTCTTGATCGAGCTCCTTGGGTAGATGTTGTTTTCGGAACCCACAACATGGGGTCTCTACCGACCCTTCTGGAGCGCTCACGGCACAATAAAGAAGCCCAAATTGAGATCATCGAGTCTCTCGAAGTCTTTCCATCGACCCTTCCCACCAAGCGCGAGTCGGCCTATGCAGGCTGGGTTTCGATCTCTGTGGGCTGCAATAACACCTGCACCTTTTGCATAGTTCCTGCACTTCGCGGCAAGGAAAAGGACCGTCGCCCCGGTGACATTCTTGCTGAGGTCAAGGCCTTGGTTGACGATGGCGCCGTCGAGGTGACTCTTTTGGGGCAGAACGTGAATACCTATGGCGTCGAATTCGGCGATAAGGGGGCTTTTGCGAAACTCCTTAGAGCTTGTGGCCAGATTGAGGGGCTCGAGCGAGTTCGATTCACTTCTCCACACCCAGCCGCGTTTACCGATGACGTGATTGAAGCGATGGCCGAAACTCCCAACGTGACCCCGCACCTGCATATGCCTCTGCAATCGGGATCTGATCGAATCCTCAAGGCGATGAAGCGAAGCTACCGGGCTGACAAATACCTCGGGATTTTGGATCGGGTCAGGGTCGCCATCCCAGGGGCGGCAATCACGACCGACATCATCGTTGGTTTCCCCGGTGAGACTGAAGAAGATTTTCAGGCAACTATGGATGTGGTTCGCAAGGCCCGCTTCAGCACTGCATTTACCTACCAGTACTCCAAGCGTCCAGGCACGCCGGCTGCCGAGATGGATGGCCAGCTTCCCAAAGAGGTGGTTCAGGAGCGCTACGAGCGCTTGCTGGCCCTGGTTAATCAAATTGCATGGGAGGAGAACCAAGCTCAGATCGGAACCGATGTCGAGGTTTTGGTTGCGACCGGGGAGGGCCGCAAGGATGCCGCCACAAGTCGACTATCTGGGCGGACTATGGACAATCGATTGGTTCACTTCGAGGTCCCAGAGGGTGCAGATACGCCTCGCCCAGGGGATGTTGTTACCGTGACGGTAACTCAGGCCGCGCCATACCATTTGGTTGCTGAGGCCGCTGCGGGTTCCAAGTATGTATTGCGCCGAACCAGAGGTGGAGACGCGTTTGATCGCCGCCAGGCAGAGAGCTGCGGTGTGCCAACGCCCGGATCAGGCAAGGTATCTCTAGGCATCTCGGTTCGGACTCGTGAGCTCTAGAGTCCTAGCCCTGGTTGGCCCCACCGCTTCGGGCAAGACCAGTCTTGCTATTGCGATAGCCCAGCAGTTGGGAACTCCGGTTGAAATTGTCAACGGGGATGCAATGCAGCTTTACTCAGAAATGAACATCGGAACCGCAAAAATCACGCCCGAAGAAAGAATGAACATCCCGCATCATCTATTTGATGTGATTTCCCCGGCCGATGAAATGACGGCGGTCGATTACCAAGCAAGAGCGCGTTTAGTTTTTGAAGAGATACTCGCACGAGGAGCAACGCCTTTGCTTGTAGGGGGCAGCATGTTCTACGTTTCCGCTGCCCTAGATGAACTTGACTTTGCGCCAACCGATTCAAAGGT
>CAZQHT010000026.1:6016-14306 GCA_964593635.1 uncultured Aquiluna sp. | reverse complement strand
GTAATCGCCTACCTAGAGCTACTCGGTGCAGCAGGTCTTGTTCTTGCTCCAATCGGCTACCTACTTGGCTTCGAATGGGCCATTTGGTTTGCAGTTGCTGCCGGTGCGGGTCTAGCGCTGACCATGGTTGGAGCAATTTGGCTTCACGCAGTTCGCAAGGAGAGCCAGTACACCCTAAAGATGAACCTGCAGCTGTTTGCTGTTTCGGTCATGAGCGCAAGCTTCTGGGCAATCCTCGCCCTGGTCTAATCTCCGCAAAACATCGGGCCCGCAGACTTGGGGCCCGATGTTTGTTTTAAGCTAGGCCATAGAGATTAGGAGGTGGCAATGAGAGAGAACTGGACTTTCCTCGGCCACCACGCTCACGTGCTGATAGCTCTAGACAAAAACCCTGACTACAAAATCGACCAGTTGGCCCAGATTCTCGGGGTTACAACCCGCTCTGTGGTCAATGTACTGCAGGACCTGGTTGACGGTGGGTATCTCACCAAGACTCGAGATGGCCGGAGAAACCACTACGAGATCAATCGAGCAGCACCTTTGCGCCACCTAACCAGCCAGGACCGCACTGTCGGCGACCTAATCGAGTATCTGGGAAAGTTCAGTTAATCAATCGAGATTGTTTTGAATACTGTCTGAGCAACTTCATAATAGGTGAAATTCATTTCCTGAATTGAATTTCTACTAAAGGAGAAACTTGGACGTCCCGCTATGGCTCTGGCTCGCAGTCCTGGGTCTAATTCTTGGCATGCTCGCTATCGACCTGTTTGCCCATCGCCATGCATCGGTGATCAGCATGAAGGAAGCAGCCATCTGGTCGGCCATCTGGATCAGCCTGGGTATTGCCTTCGGAATCTTCATTTGGAACATGTACGGGGCCGAGCTCGGCCAGCAGTACTTCTCGGGGTTCGTCATTGAAAAGTCGTTGGCGGTGGACAACGTCTTTGTCTGGGCAATTATCTTTGCGGCCTTCTCGGTGCCGCGTGAGTACCAGCACAGGGTGCTGTTCTTGGGCGTTTTAGGCGCACTGGTGTTCCGAGGCATCTTTATTGCCCTCGGATACGGCCTAATTCAAAGCTTCAGCTGGATTCTCTACCTGTTCGCAGCGTTTTTGATCTGGACCGGAGTGCAGCTGATGATCAAGCGCAACGAGCACATGGACCCAACAAAGTCCAGGTTCCTGAAGCTTTTCAAGAAGTACGTCCCAACCACCGACAAGTTCTATGGTCAGCGACTATTGGTTCGGGTTGGTGGGGTGCTTGTTGCCACACCGCTGATGATCGTGCTGGCGCTGGTGGAATTCACCGACATCATCTTCGCCGTGGACTCAATCCCTGCGATCTTTGCGGTTACAGATGAGCCATTCATCGTATTCACTGCGAACGCGTTCGCAGTTTTAGGCCTCAGGGCCATGTACTTCCTACTCTCGGACCTGATTCACCGCTTCGTCTACCTGAAGATTGGCCTTTCCTTCATCCTGATTTGGGTGGGCATCAAGATGGCGCTGCACGATTTCTACAAGGTTCCAACTAGCATTTCCCTTACGGTCATCATCTCGGTGATAACAATCTCGATTGCCGCTTCCCTCTGGAAAACCAGAGGACAGGGGGCCCACGAGGTTGAAGTTGAAACCAAGACCGTGTTTGCAAGTGCCACCCAGGCCGAAATCGACCAGCTCGAGCCGGTGTTTAGAAAGAGGACCAAGATTTGACCCTTTGGGAAGTTGCACTTCAGAACCTGACTTCGCCGCCCGTTTTAGCCTTTGCGCTGGGACTGATTGCGGTTGCGGTCAAATCTGACCTGAGGCTTCCCGAAGCGGTTTACCAGGGCCTTTCCATCTATCTGCTTCTGGGCTTGGGTGTAAAGGGTGGTGTTGCTCTCTCAAACACCACCCTCACCGAGATCTGGTTGCCGATTCTGATAACCCTGCTTTTGGGCATAATCACGCCGATACTCGCCTTCTTTGGCCTAGGACTGATGACAAAGCTGGATTCGGTCAATAAGGGTGCGGTTGCAGCGCACTACGGATCCACTTCTTTGGTTACCTTCACAGCGGCCTTGATTTTCTTGGAGTCTCAGAAGGTCTTCGTCGAGGGCTACCTCGCAACACTGCTCACAATCCTTGAGATTCCAGGCATCATCGTTGGACTCATCCTGGCAAGCCGCGGGCTATCC
This sequence comes from uncultured Aquiluna sp., assembly GCA_964593635.1. Classification (GTDB taxonomy): domain Bacteria; phylum Actinomycetota; class Actinomycetes; order Actinomycetales; family Microbacteriaceae; genus Aquiluna. Next base: position 12,131 of record CAZQHT010000026.1, on the reverse strand, counting down.
CGAAAGGTTGACTGGAAAGAGTCGATGTTCGAGGTCCTTGCAGGCCGCTCAATCTTGCTTCTAGCTGGTGGTGTGGTGCTGGGCTTTGTAACCGGCGACACCGGATACGCGCGCATTGAGCCGTTCTTTGGTGCGCTATTCACTGGTGTGCTGACCCTGTTCTTGCTAGAGATGGGTATCGTCGCGGGAAGAAGGCTTCCCGACATCAAGCAGGCGGGGCTCGGGATTGTTGCTTTTGGAACAGCGTTCCCACTAATTGCAGGTTCGATTGGAGTCCTGGCCGGCCACCTTGCAGGTCTGAGCCTTGGTGGCAGCGCTGTCTTGGGCGTTTTGGCTGCCTCAGCCTCCTACATCGCCGCTCCGGCGGCGGTTCGACTGGCTTTACCAGAAGCTAGCCCGGGCATTTACCTGACAGCCAGCCTTGGCATTACCTTCCCCTTCAATCTGATTGTGGGAATCCCGGTGCTAGTTTCACTTAGCGGTTACCTAGAAGGAATAGGGCTATGAACCTAAAGCAGCGCAAGCTAATCACGATTGTGGTTGAGGCAGCACTCGAGCCAAGGCTGGTTCGAGACATCACCAAACTCGGTGCCAAAGGTTACACAGTCACTGACGCAACAGGAGCTGGCCCTAGAAACCAGAGAAACGGCGACCTTGAGGGCGGCAACATCAAACTTGAGGTTGTTGTCCACAGTGATTTAGTAGACCCGATTCTTGAGCTGCTAAAGGTGAACTACTTCCCGCACTACGCCTGCAGCTGCTGGATCAGCTCAGTCGAAGTCGTCCGGGACGACCGCTACTGAGTCCTTCTTTCTTCTGGGCCAAGTCAGGATGATCGAAGAGATCACTAGCCCCAGGAACGGGATCAGCCCCAAAAGCCACGCTACGCTTATGCCCCAGGCGGCCAACAGCCCTGTGAAGACGTTGAAAACCATCGCCACCCAGAACTTTACTTTTCTCCTGCGAGCCAAAACGGCGATGAGGATTGTGACCAGGCTGATAACAATCAGCCCGATAAAGATGACCATTACTACTAGCGCTAGGGATTCCATGTTCCCAGTTTCGCAGGGCTTTGCAGTTTTTCCTATTCGGCCCTAAATCCCAATCTGTTCAATCGGGTTTAGCATTCAGGGATGCTGAGTTACGAAACCTGGCGAGAGTTCGCCCAAACCAGAAGATCCACCAGAGACTTCTTGCCAAATCCAATCGATCCTCAAACCCTGGAAAATATCCTGAACGACGGGATAACGGCTCCAAGCTGGTCGAATACCAGACCTTTTCAGATTGCAGTTGCCCAAGGCGAGCAGCGAAACCGCATCAGCGATGCCCTGGTGAAGCGCTTGCAGGAGTCTAAAGAACTGCCTGGGCATGGATCAAACCCGGACTTCACCCACGAAACTCCGTATCCAGCCGAACTTGCAGCCAGAAGCGCACGGGTCGGGGTCGGCCTCTACGAACTGCTTGGCATAGATCGAGCCGACAAAGCAGCCAGGTTCAACTTCTTGCAGCGCAACTACGAGTTTTTCGGCGCTCCAACGGCAATCTTCTTCTTCACCCACCGAGGCCTGGACCGCTTTGGAACCCTAGACCTTGGTTTCTACATGCAATCGGTGATGCTGGCAGCTCAGGCCAAGGGGCTCGGCACATGCGCACAGGGGTTCTTGGGCAATTACCCAGACATCATTCGCTCAGAGTTTGAGGTGAGTGACGATTACGCCCTGGTTTGTGGCATATCCATTGGCTACCCATCGGATCACCCAATCAATACCTGGAAAGCCGAAAGGCTAGATGTTAGTGAGCTACTTTTGCCCGCTATGGGCAGTTCCACCTAAATCCGGAGCTTCTGGGACAGCTTAAGGCAAATGAATCAAAGGGATTTAGCCCTGAAGTAGGCAACTAGGGCATTGGCATGCCCATGACCCATTGCATGTTCCGACTTCAGAACAGCAACCATCTCCATGTGGGTTTTGGAGGTGTGCTTAGCCAATACATCAAACCAATGCTGGACCGGGTGCCCATACTTAGCCTCAATCGAGGGGAAGTAGCTCTGGGGTCCCTTTACTTTTTCAGTCACGGAGAGAGATTACTCCGAGTAAGAAGAGCCCTGATGGAGTAAATGCTTTCATTTAGCGGTCAACTGGGGTCTGCGAGGTTTTAGGCAAAGCAGCACATTCGCAACCATCGCTAACCAATCTGAGCTAGTTTAAGAATCGAAAACTCGAAGTGTCTGAGTTGTTTGAAGGAAAGGCTTGCAGGCAATACCCTCATATCTGTGAGCACTCAGCAAAAAACTTCAATACCCAGAAGATCGATTGTGGTGGTTGAGGATGATGCGTTTTTGCGATCCTTGCTCGCCAACGTTCTGGAAGAAGCGGGTTTTGATGTCCAGACGGCCGCCACTTGTGCTGATGCGAGACGTGCATTTCGTCTCTTGGACCCTGACGCGATGATAATTGACATCGACCTGGGCGAAGGTCCTGATGGATATGACCTTGCGAGTTCGGTTAGGAAAGCCTCTCCTGAAATCGCGATCGTGTTCCTAACCGCTCAGCCCGACCCGCGATTTGCTGGCAAATCAGAGGCTGTCATTGCAAAGAATTCGGTTTACCTCAACAAAAATCTACTTACTGACACCCGGTCACTCACAGACGCTGTTGACGCAGCTCTGCTCGAAAGAAACACTGACCGATACCGTCATGACCTGAGGCGAGATCGGCCGCTTGCAAATCTGAGCAACACCCAGATTCAAGTTTTGAAACTAATAGCCTCGGGGAAAACAAATCAACAAATCGCGCAGGAGAGGAGTCGCTCTCTAGCAGCAACCGAAAGCGCGATTGCAAGAACCCTTGAAGCTATGGGTATCCCAAAGGATGCGGAACTCAACGCAAGAGTTGCCGCTGCGGTGAAGTTTGTATCCGAGACAAAATCTTGACGGTTTGAGATGAAAAATACATTCCCTAAAGCCGAGGTGGGCATTGGCCCTTCGCAACTGCTGAAGTGGATTGCGTCACCCAACAGTAGAAGCTATCCGCTGATGGTTTTGGTTGTGATCTACCCAATTGCAATCGGCTCACTCCAAGAACCGCCGGTTGGGAGTGAACTACCGTTACCGATTTGGCTTTGGGACTCGATTCTCGGAATCGCGATTGCGGCAACCCTCCTAATCTCAAGAGTCTCGTATAAGCGCGACAGCCTCAACATCACATTGATCACTTGGTCAGCGGCAGCAATAATTGCTGGGCTTGCACCATTGGGTGTTGCCGCATTGGTAACTGAGGTCCCGAATTACATCTGGACAGGGGTGCCCGCCGCCATAGCCAGCAACCTAGGCCTTCTTGTGATCGTTACCATCTTCGTCAGTGCGGCCACCGAATTCAGAAGGTCGAACAAGCTCTCTAGGGATTTGAACTGGAAGCTACAAAACCGAGAGGCGTGGCTCAGCGAAGAGCTAAGAGTCCGCCAGCTGGAACTGGTGGGACGAGTTTTTGTTCAGATGCAACCGGGTTTGGCTCAAATCACCGAGCTGCTGAAGGACTCAAAAAGCTCGCAAGCGGCCAGCTCTCTTGTTGCATTGATTGATCAAACCGTGCGGCCCCTTAGCTCGGAAATTAGACAGCCAGTCAGCGATGAGCAATCCCGGGTCACAAAGCGGCGGGTGGCCAGCTGGAGTTCATTTGCAGCCTCGATGAGGCGAAAAGTGTCGGTCGCGGCTCTTTTTCATCCTTGGCTGCCGCTGATTTTTTGCATGGTGTTTTTCACGCACATTAGTTACTTAGCAAATGGTGCCGTTGGCATTCTCTACCTATTGGCATTTCTAGTTTTGTCCTTGGTTGGTTCAGGGTTTGCAAGTCGTTGGGCCTCACAAAAACAATTGCCATACCTTGCTCTGCTGGCCCTGAACCCTGCAGCTTCCCTCGGAGTATCACTTCTTTTTTTGGAAGGCGGGTTTCTCCTTGGATTGCAAGATTCTGAGGGTCTTTTCTGGTTCACCTCTGTCGGAGTTTTCCTCGTATATCTGATTAGTGGCTACATCGGTCTCTATGTTTTTGGTCAAGCAGTAATCAATAGGGAAGTAAGTGAAGCAAACAACTTGCTATCCAAATCGGTTGCAGAGCTTCAGCTCAGAATTAGTAGCCTCAGGCGGAAGGTCGCTCAAAGCGTGCATGGGGACATTCAAGCTTCCCTCCAGGCGACGCTAGTGCGATTAACCAAGAAGGATGTTGAACCCGAACAACTTGTCTCACAATTGTTGGCTGACCTTGAGCAGTCCAAAATACTTCTCGAGACAGCAGAAATCTTGACAACCAGTCCTGATGCCTTCGTTCAATTGATTAAGCAATGGCGCGAAGTTTGTGAAATTTCACTATCGATTAGCAGCGAAGCAGAAGCCCTCGTTGCAGAGCGCGACGAACTCAGAGCGTTAATCTTTGAGATCGTTCGAGAGCGAGTTCTAAATGCTGTTAAACACTCGGCTGCTGACGAGATTGATGTTTCTATTCTGCTCGACAAGGACCTTCTCAAGATTGAAACCAGAAACCAAGACTTCTCCTCTAAACGATCGATTTACTCTGGCGGAGAAGGCACAAAGTATTTGGATGAAATTTGCGAGAACTGGACCTTTGGATTTGTAGGATCTGATGTCTATTTCAAGGCCGAAATCAGAGTCGCTGAGATCAAGGGTTAACCCTCAAAAATAGCTCTCCAGCCCGAGTGCTGCTGCTGAACTAGAGGTCGAAACAAGATGTGCGTCGGCACAGATCGACCCGGATGTAAAGATGCCTGCTTTGAGTGCCAAAACCATTCGCCATGTGGCTATCTTTCTAATTCTCGGTATCGCTTCAGTTTTTGTTAGCGCTCTGATTGCGCCCAGCCCAAAGGCATCGGCAAACACCTACCAATCAATGCTGCTCGATGATGGCCTCAACGCCAACAGCAACAGCATGGTAATTGACTATGTATGGAGCTTTGCCAATCAAAGAGTGACGCTTGGACTTGTTGGGCCCTCAAACCTGGAAGCCGTTTGGACCAATACCGTTACACAAGATTCGCGTTCAGCAGTCATCACGGACGTCGCCTCATCCACCGTCGTTTCTGTCACCACACCGGTCAATGACTGGTCGACAGGGACAAAAGTAAGGCTTGAGGTGAGAAAAAGAGTTGATGCTTCTCCAGCCACATTGACAGGCATCGACAACAGCAATTCTGGAAATCCACATACACAAGCTGCCATGTGGCAGGTCCTGAGTTTTGGAAACTTTACCCCCTTCACCACACTTCGCAGCGCCTTCAACAACTCTCTTGGCCAGCTCCGGATTTCGGCTGCACTGCCCAACACAGTTACAAGCCTTGATGGAGCATTTTTTAAGTCGAGCTTTAATTCAACCCTGAGCAATTGGGTGACATCGAATGTTGCAAACATGAACGGCATGTTTGCTGAGGCATCGGCATTCAATCAGCCGATCGGAAACTGGGATGTCTCAAGTGTGACGAACATGGGAGGAATGTTTCGCTCTGCCAACAACTTCAACCGGCCGATCGGAAACTGGGATGTCTCAAGTGTTAGTGACATGTCCTCCATGTTTAGAAACAACAGCAGATTCAATCAGCCGATCGGAAACTGGGATGTCTCAGGTGTGACGAACATGAGCTTGATGTTCTCGTCCGCAACAAACTTCAATCAGAACATCGGGTCTTGGAGTACATCTCGCGTTCAAAATATGGCACAGATGTTTGAGAGCGCGGAACGTTTCAATAACGGGCAGCAGACGCTAAGTTCAACCATCTCTGGGACCGCACCCCTCAACTGGCGCACGCCATCTCTGACTTCGATGCAAAAAATGTTTTTGGGTGCCGTCGTTTTTAACCAAAACCTCAACAGCCTCTCCGTTTCTTCCGTGACTGATCTCTCGGAGGTGTTTTCGGGGGCTGCATTTTTCAACAATGGTGACCCTAGGGGTTCGTCATCCGCCGATGCAGATGTCGCATTCACCTGGCAACCCGTTTCCGCCAGCAACATGACCAACATGTTCGCATCCGCTCAGTCCTTCAATCAAGATTTGAACAGCTGGTCAGTAAGTTCGTTAACAAACATGACCTTGGCCTTTTACAATGCCAC
>CAZQHT010000026.1:0-5916 GCA_964593635.1 uncultured Aquiluna sp. | reverse complement strand
AATAGCTGGACAATGTCCCGAGTCACAGGGTTGTCAAACACTTTCCAATCTGCTACCTCCTTTAATAACGGTGACCCAGTGGGTGCCTTCATGGGAGATGGTCGGCTGACTGGAAGTGATGTGCGGATGAGCTGGGTAACTCCAGTGCTCGACAACCTAACCCAGACTTTTGATGGCGCAACCGCATTCAATCAAGATCTAAGCAGTTGGAGTGTTTCTAACGTCACGGCTATGACTTCGACCTTCCGAGGCGCAATTAGATTCAATAATGGCGACTCGTCAAACGCATCTGAAAATGACAGTTTGGGTAGCGACGTGAGGATGACCTGGTCGCCGCGATTGGCGACAAACCTGACGTCGCTGTTTGAAGGCGCTACGGCATTCAATCAAAACTTGAATTCATGGAACGTCGCTAACGTGACAACCTTCTCAGCGACTTTCAATCGTGCGTCTAGCTTCAATAATGGCGACTCACCAAATGCCTTTGCAGGGGACGCGAGTAGCTCGAATGTGGCCATGACTTGGAACGTGAGCTCCGCGAGCAACATGTCCAGGATGTTTAGCGGAGCAACTAATTTCAATCAAAACATCGGCTCTTGGAACGTTCAACAAGTGACCAACATGAATTACTTTGCGGGCTCAACCGTCAGCGATGGAATCTTTAATAACGGAGCTGCCAGCAACGGCTCTAACGCGTTGAGTTGGTCGACATCGACGCTGTCCAGCGCAGTTTATGCATTCAGTCGACAGGTGAACTTCAACGCGGATGTAACCAGTTGGGTATTCAACAGAAACATCAACCTTGAAGGATTCTTCTTTGGGGCTTCAAGATTCAATCAAGATATTTCCAGGTGGAACACGACATTCGTAACCAACTTCTCTTCGATGTTCCAAAACGCCACTAGTTTCAACCAGCCAATTGGGTCTTGGACGGTCTCTAATGCGCCTACCCTTGCTTCGATGTTCGAGGGAGCATCGTCTTTCAACCAAGACCTGTCCAATTGGCGATTCTCTCAAACGACAATCTCACTTCAAAGAATGTTTGCGGGTGCTACGTCGATGGGTGACTCTCCCAAAAACTGGGACCTCACACGAATTTCGAATAGCAGCAGGACCGTGCTCCAGAACATTTTTGGGACTTCCAGCTCACCAAGCCTCTCTGCAATGGCTCCATCAGTTCTAAGGTCGATCATTGTTGCGTGGTCTTTCCAGCAGGGAATCGTATCCACTCAGTCCGGTACAGTGCCGGTTGGATACTTCAACGAACCCGTTTACACAAACTGTTCCGAATGGTCGGCGTTTAGACGCCTGGTGGACCAAAACAGATGGACTTTTTCAGCCACGGTAAGCGCGATTCCAAATGCACCTAACTGTTCCACCGCAATACTCACCTGGAGCCCATCAGTATCTATCTCGGTCTCCACTGGAAATGTGATGCCGAACGCTCAGGCTGTTACAAATCGCCCGAGTGGGGTTTTGTATGCCCGGTACAACCCCGGAACCTCTAATTGCACCGTAAACCGAAACACCGGTGCAATTTCGCATGCAATTGCTGGAACCTGCGTTGTCATGGCGTACGACGCTGATCCCAATTCCGTAAGTAGCGGGCAGGGTTTTGTTGTTAGGACCTTTACTCTCCCCGACCCAGTAGCGGTTCCAACGCCGTCCGCACCAGCCATAACAACAGCAAGTGCTGCGGCCGGAGCAATTGGGTTGGAATTTAATGCGCCGTCAACCAGCGGCACAGCTCCGCTCGATGGGTACGAAGTTGGATACTCGTTGACCTCCGGAGGGGCAACAACCTGGGTGACAGTTAGCCCGGTAGTTACAAGCTCATCCACCCTCAACTACACACTCTCTGGTCTGGTGAATGGAACTAGTTACTGGGTGAAGGTGCGAGCCTTCAACTCAAATGGAAGTGGCCTTGAATCTCAAGAGGTTGGTCCACTGACGCCAGCAACTACCCCCTCAAGTCCAAGCATGACTAACTTTGTGCGGTCCAATAGTCAAATCCAGTTCTCTATCTCAACGCCTAGTACCGATGGTGGGTCGGCCGTTACTCGATATGAGTACCGATTCGCTACGACAGCAATCGGAGTAGGTGGGCAATCCTGGCAGGCAGCCGCAAATACAACGTCACCGGTGGTTCTAACTGGATTGACTAACGGACAGAACTACTTCTTCCAAGTGAGAGCAGTGAACGCGATCGGAGCCAGCAGCCCAAGTGCCACCTCGGCAGCAGTGACACCGATGACTACGGCATCTGCTCCAGTAGTTGTTGCCTCAACCAAGGCTGGTACTGGCACCACTGCAACGATTGAGTTCCTTGCGCCTTCATCGAATGGTGGATCAGCCGTTACCGCTTACGAAGTTCGGTCATCGACCGATGAGGGGCTAACCTGGGGAAGCTGGGCAGTGAGCCTGACAACATTCGATGCCAACTCCGGGCGAACATCAATTTTCCTTAGCGGATTGAATGGCTCGGCACAAAGTCCGGTTTACTACACCTTCGAGGTTAGGGCTCAGAACGAAGCGGGCTACAGTGCTCGCTCGGTGCAAGCACCTTCTGGAGCAGAAATTTCCAGTGTGGTATTCGGCAACCAAAATGCCACCGTCAGCTTCAAGGCTGCGCAATACGACGGTAACTCTACGATTCTGGGTTACGAGTACATGCTGCGCGTTGGTCCCTCCTCCAACCCAACTTCGATCGGGCCTTGGGTATCGATTAGCTCAACTGTTTGGCAGCAGGCAACGCCCTCGACTACTGCATCTTTCAACATCACAGGACTGACAAACGGAACGAACTACACAGTTTGGGTTAGAGCTGTGAACGCAATCGGTGGTCAGACGAGTCCCTACCAAAACTGGTTCAACAACTCAGGTGTGCCAAACAAACCCCTTCCAACCCTGGCATTTAGTTACGGTGTATCCGCGCAGAGCTACTCACCAACGGCAAGTTACAGCCCAGTGGTTACAACCAACTCTGATGGAAACATCAGCTACACGACTTCAACTCCGGTGCTTTGCAACGTGAACACATCTTCTGGATTGGTTTCCAATCTGAGGCCCGGCACTTGCGAAATTCGACTATCAGTCACCGAGGGATCGTCTCACCAATCTCTTTCGGCTACTGCGAGCATAAGAACAGACCCGGCAGGCCAACCCCCCTTGGTGATAACGCCTTCATCAACTTCAGCACCCTTCCAGGGCAGCATTGTTCTGGCGTATTCCGGTGGGGCTGGCACCGGGGGGATCATGGTGCAACTGGGTGTCGGCTCAACCTGTGCTACTGACACTGTTCTCGTAATCCTCGGGCCAGTCGGTACACCCTGCGTGATAGTTGCCACCAAGAATGGTGACGGAAACTACTTAGCTGGCCCTACGACTCAGATAAGCCTCACTAGCACCAAAGCTCAACAGGCTGCAATCACGATAAGCAATCTGGCTCAGATGACCGCGGGAACACCGATGACCCTGGCAGCTTCTGGTGGATCAGGAAACGGGCTCTTCAGCTTTGTTGTGGCGAGCGCCGGAAGCACTGGGTGTTCAATTGCGGGCGGGGTGCTGAGGGCTCAGACCGCAGGTAATTGCGTGATTCAAGCTTCGAGGCAAACCTCAAACAACTTCCTTCAAAGTGCTACGGCATCGTTGACCATCTCTGTGGTCAAGGCGTCCCAGAATATTCGCTTCACAAGTAGTGTTCCCAATGATCCGCAGGCTGGCGGCTCATACACTCCAGCGGTCACAGTGTCCAGTGGACTAACTCCGGTGCTCTCAGTCAGCGGGGCTTGCACACTCGCAAATGGAGTTGTCAGCTTCACTGTGTCTGGTGATTGCACAATCGAAGCCTCCCAGTCCGGTGATGGAACCTATCTCGCTGCTGCAACGTCAAGTCAAACGATCTCAGTGGGTCGAAGAAACCAAAACCTCACCTTCGTGTCTACTTCCCAGGCTGTTCAGCACAAGACCTTCGGTGACCCGGCGTTCTTGATTCAAGCAACCTCTTCAGAGGTCTCGGCAAACATCAGCTACACGCTCTCGCCTGCCACCACGAACGAGGCATGCTCAGTCTTCTCAAGCGGTCTGGTGGTAGTCCAAAGAGTTGGCGACTGCGTGGTTCTGGCCTACTCACCACAGACGTCAGCAGTTGCGGCAGCATCCACCATTAGCAAGTTCATCGAGATTCGACCCGACTTTGCTTCTGCACCATTCATAACATCAGTTGCTCGCGGAAATCTCGCGATAGACATCGGCTTCACGGCACCTAGCTACATAGGTGGCTCTAGCATCTCCGCATACAGTGTGGTTGCTATTGACCAGAGCATTTTGCCAACTCCAGACGTAACCAGCACTGCCTGCTTCCACGATGCAGGTAATCAAATGGCTTGTCGCATAAGCGGCCTAGAAAACGGCAAAACCTACAAGGTAAAGGTCGCAGCAATCAACGGCGCCGGTGTTGGTGATTACTCGATACTGAGTCCAGCCGTACTCGTCGCTACCAATCCTGCAGCTGTCCAAAACGTCAGAGTCGTCCAGGGTGCCTCTACCCTTCAGATCAGTTGGGATGATCCGGAGTCTTTGGGTGGTGGAGTCTTTGACTCTTACAGAATCTTCGTGAAGCGGTCCACAGCAGCTTCATTCACAGCAGGTCGTTACTTCCCAGTAGTCTCTGCCAGCACACGGGTCGTAACGCTCTCTGAGGAAACACCTAGTGGAATTGGTCACTCGGGTGGCCCCGCACTCGTGAATGGCGTTGCGTATGACATCAAAATTGTGACTGTCACCACTGCCAACACCGAAGAATTGACGGGCAATACTGCCGTCGTAAATCAGATTCCAAGAACCGTTCCTGAACCTCCGCGACTGGCAAGCACTCTAGTGGTGGGCAACAAGCTTGTCCTAACTTGGACCGCACCGCTTAGCGACGGAGGAGCACCAGTAACGAGTTATTCGGCAGCGGTTGGATCAACCCCTTGTGTGTTTGTTCAGCCATCTGACAACTTCTGTGAAGTCGCTCTCCCCACTGTGCCGGGAGACTACCCATTCTCGATTTCTGCGGAGAATGTCGCGGGTGCTAGTACTCCAATTCAGGGCGTCTTCACCGTTGCGACCCTTAGCAGACCAGGTTCGCCCATTGGCAGTTCAGTTGGGTCTTCAGGTGGTGGTGGTAACCCATCAAGTCCAGGAACGATCATCACCGAACCAGCAAAGCCAAGCGAATCTGCTCCAATTGTCGACAAGGTTCAATACAGCAAGGACAAAAAGCAGATCCTGATCTGGGGTAAAGCGCTCAAGGGCGTTAGGGCTGTTTACATTCACACGACCAAAGCAGACATCGTCTCTCAAACAACAGAAATGATCATCCTGCGAACCCCAGAGATGGCCTATGGCTACTACCCGATCTATGTTCATTTTGCCGATGGAACCGTGTTGCGGCTCAAGACTGAGTTGATTGTAGGCAGCCCCAAAGCTCAGACCGCAAAAGTCACAGCCAAGGTGACAGGGTTTGCTCCTGGGTCCTCAAAGCTGAGCCGGGCTATGCAAAGCAGACTTCTTGCAGTACTGAGAGCCAATAAAAACAGCTCTTCTGTCTTGTGTATTGGAAACACCCAAGGTCCGACGATCTTGAAGTCCGACGCGCGATTGGCCATGCGAAGGGCTGTTTCAGCCTGTGCTCTGGCCAAGAAGTACGGATTTAAGACTGTTTCTGCCAGCTACGTCAACAACAGATCAGTTGGAAGTCAGTTCCGCAGAGTTGACATCGTCTTTGTAAAGTAGCCTTTCCATCTATAAGCCCATGAGGGAACTGACCGCAAGAGCTAAAAATGAAAAACCCCTCCCGAAGGAGGGGTTTTCGATTTGTGGAGACTAGGGGTATTGACGTGACTAGTAATGACGGGGGTTGTAGAAGGCTGA
>CAZQHT010000025.1:0-14331 GCA_964593635.1 uncultured Aquiluna sp. | reverse complement strand
ATACGTCGGCACCCTAGCTAACGGTGGAACTGGCCTAAGCCCGTTCTACGAGTTCGACTCCAAGATCTCTGACGAGGTCAAGGCACGTCTAGCTGAGCTAGAGGCCGGAATCATCTCCGGTGAGGTTGACCCACTGAAGTAATTCAGTTCAAACCAAAAAAAGACCGCAGGGGGAACCCTGCGGTCTTTTTGTTTGGCAGAATAGAGCTCCTGCACGAAGGAGTGCTCAATTGAAATTAGAGCTGCGCGGTATCACAAAGCGCTTTGGCACACTCGTTGCCAACGACTCAATCAACCTCACGGTTGAGCCAGGAGAGATTCACGCCCTGCTTGGCGAAAATGGTGCTGGTAAGTCCACACTGATGAATGTGCTCTACGGTCTCTACCGGGCCGACGAGGGCCAGATTTTGCTCGACGACAAGGTTCAAGCATTCAGTGGTCCCGGCGATGCGATGTCCGCCGGTATCGGAATGGTCCACCAGCACTTCATGCTCATCCCGGTTTTCACTGTTGCGGAGAACGTCGCTCTGGGCAATGAGCCGACTGGATTTGCCGGCTCGATGGATATGAAGAAGGCTCGTCAGCGAGTGATCGACATCTCTGAGCGATTTGGTTTCAATGTTGACCCAGACGCCATGGTTGAAGACCTTCCAGTTGGTGTCCAGCAGCGCGTGGAGATCATCAAGGCTCTCTCGCGCGATGCCAAGGTCTTGGTTCTGGATGAGCCAACTGCGGTATTGACCCCTCAGGAGACCGACGAGCTGATGCAGATCATGCGCCAGCTTGCAAAGGCCGGCACCTCAATTGTTTTCATCACCCACAAGCTTCGCGAGGTTCGCGAGGTCGCTGATCGAATCACCGTTATTCGCTTGGGCAAGGTTGTCGGAACCGCTGCTCCATCCGCTTCAACCTCCGAACTCGCTTCATTGATGGTTGGACGCGAGGTTGAGCTCACGATCCAAAAGGAGCTCTCCGAGGCCGGAGCAGAGATTCTCAAGGTTGAGGGCATCTCGGTCTTGGACGACAGGCTGCAGCGCTCCGTAAACGATGTCAGCTTCTCGGTTCGAGGCGGAGAAATTCTGGCCATCGCTGGAGTTCAGGGCAATGGGCAAACCGAGCTGGCGGAGGCGTTGCTTGGATTGCGTCCTGTCATCAAGGGCAGCGGAAAGATTGAAGTCAAGGGCAAAGACATCACCACGGCTTCGGTGCGCGAGGTGTTGGAATCGGGTGTTGCATTTATCCCCGAGGACAGAAAGAAAGACGGCCTGGTCGGAGAGTTCACCATCTCTGAAAACCTCATGTTGAACCAGTCCTTCAAGTCTCGCTTCACCCGAGGCCTAAACATCAACTTCCCGGTTCGTAAGTCGGTTGCAACCGAGCTGGTTGCGAGTTTCGACGTTAGAACGCCTTCGATTGAGACCCCTGGCGGGAAGCTCTCGGGTGGAAACCAGCAGAAGGTCGTGGTTGCTCGCGAACTATCCCGCGACACCGATCTGCTGATTGCTTCGCAGCCAACCCGCGGTGTTGATGTCGGGTCCATCGAGTTCATTCACGAGCAGATCGTTGCAGAGCGTGACCGCGGCAAGGCAGTCATCCTTATCTCTACAGAGTTGGACGAGGTGCTCGCTCTGGCGGATCGAATCGCAGTTATGTATCGCGGGAAAATCGTTGGAATTGTGGGTCCAGATACAACCCGCGAAACCCTCGGCAAGATGATGGCTGGAGTCAGCGCATGATTGAAAAAGAAGACCGTTTCTCCCAGGCCATGAAGGAGATTCTGGCGGGAGGATTCACTAGAACCCTATTGGCAATCCTGCTCGGCTTCGTGGTTGGGGCAATCTTCATGATTGCCTCCAACGAAGAGTTCATCAAGGCCATGGGTTATTTCTTCACCCGTCCGATGGACGCTGTCTCGGCTGCTTGGAATGTGGTTTCGGCAGGCTATGGAGCGCTATACAAGGGCTCGATTTATAACGCTGACGCGGACACCTTGGAGAAAGCACTCCGCCCAATCACAGAGACACTTCGACTCGGAGCTCCATTGATTGCCGCCGGTCTCGGAATTGGTTTGACCTTCCGAGTCGGTCTATTCAACGTTGGTGGAACTGGCCAAATTGTTTTCGGCATGATCTTCGCAACCTGGGTTGCCACCCGCCTAGAGCTTCCATTCATCCTGCACACCGTTGTTGCGATGGTGGCTGGCATCTTGGGTGCAGCGTTACTGGGAGCACTGGTTGGATTCCTAAAGGCCAGAACCGGGGCCCACGAGGTAATCCTCACGATCATGCTCAACTACATTGCGCTTTCGTTCTTCACATTCTTGATGCGCGACCCAAACCTCTTGCAGGAACAGCGCGCCAGCGGTAACCCGAAGGCAGATCCGGCAGCGGCAACCGCTATGTTGCCCAAGTTGCTGGGCGATGAGTATTCGTTGCACTGGGGCTTGGTTATCTCCCTAGCCGCAGTATTTGTTTACTGGTGGCTGATGGAGCGCTCCACCATCGGATTCCGTCTTCGCATGGTTGGTTTCAACCCTGATGCGGCAAAGACCGCGGGCATCAGCGTGAACCGCACCTACATCTTGGCCATGGGACTCTCGGCAGCCTTTGTAGGTATTGCAGCCGGAAACCAGGCGCTTGGGACCACCACCGGAGTGAGCCCGTCGGCTCACGCTGGAATTGGTTTTGATGCCATTACGGTGGCGCTATTGGGTGGCTCGTCCGCTCCTGGAATCTTGTTGGCCGGTCTGCTATTTGGTGCATTCAAGGCAGGCTCACCGAGCATGCAGGTGCTTGGTATTTCGCCCGAGGTATTGGGCATCGTGCAGGGGGCAATCGTGCTCTTCATCGCGGCTCCACCACTGATTCGCGCAATCTTTGGTCTTCCTAAGCCGCAGAGCACAAATGCTCTGGGTGCGCTGCGAAATCGACTCTTTGGAAAAGGAGGTGCCAAGTGAATCTAGCCAAAGAAGAGAAGGTCGGATTTAAGGCACCCATCGTGATGGGTTCCATTGGCCTCTTGGCTCTATGGTTCTTCGGCATCGCCGGCAAGCCCGGTGATGTTGCGTTTGAGATTTCTCGCCGTCAGGACTCGATTCAGTTAGACCCAATCGTGGTTGACTCCATCCTCCTTGGCATTGTGGCTGGCGGGCTGATGCTTGCGATTGCCGCTGTCTCTGCGCTACTGGCAATGCGAAACCAGCGGACTCCGGTCTGGGTTTCCACTGTCTACGGCCTGGTTGGTGTCATTTCACTTTTGGGTTGGCTGGCAGCCGGCAACGCAGTCCCAGTTGCCTTCATTGCGGGAACCGCACTTGTGTTGGCTGTGCCAATCATCCTCGGCGCAATGGCCGGTGTGATGAGCGAGCGAGTTGGTGTTACCAACATCGCAATTGAGGGCCAGCTTCTAACAGGAGCATTTATGGCGGCGGTGGTGAGCTCGATTACCGACAGCTACACCCTCGGAATTCTCTCGGCCGTGATTACGGCAGCCATCTTCTCGATGATCTTGGCCACCTTCGCAATTAGGTTCTTGGCTCAGCAGATCATCGTTGGTGTGGTGCTGAACGTGATTGCAATTGGAGTAACCAACTTCCTGCACAGCCAATGGCTAACCCAGGATGGCGAGAACGTAAACTTCCCCGGCACTTTGGACATCATCAAGATTCCATTCGTGCACGAGATTCCAGTGATCGGACCAATCTTCTTCGAGAACCGAATCACCGTTTACATCGCGCTATTGCTGGTTCCACTGCTCTGGTTTGTAATGTTCAAGACCAAGCTTGGCCTGAGGGCTAGAGCTGTTGGTGAGCACCCATTGGCTGCTGACACAGTTGGTGTGAACGTTGGTCGCACCAGGTTCTGGTGGGTAACCATCGGTGGTGCGGTCGCAGGTCTTGGCGGAGCAGCTCTAACCGTTGGTAACGCGGGAGCCTTTGGTCGAGAGATGTCAGGTGGTCTTGGCTTTATTGCCCTGGCGGTAATGATCCTCGGTCGCTGGCACCCCATCACTGCTTCTTTGGCTGCATTGTTGTTCGGCTTTGCAATCATCTTGCGCATCTGGGCCAACCAGGTTGCTCCGGGAATTCCATCAGACTTCATCACCATGGTGCCTTACATCGTGACCATCATTGCCGTGGTCGGATTCATTGGTCGTTCCAGAGCACCAAAGGCTCTGGCGCAGCCATATGTGAAGGGCTAGTTGATGGAAATCAATTGGGCAGAGCTAAAGGCAGCCGCAATCTCGGCATTGGATAACTCCTATGCCCCCTATTCGAAGTTTCCAGTTGGGGCAGCTGCCCTGACCGACTCCGGAAAGATCATCACGGGAGCAAACATCGAGAATGCCTCATACGGGTTGGGCTTGTGTGCAGAGTGCTCTTTGGTTAGCGAACTCTTCCGAGTGGGCGGCGGCAAGTTAGTAGCCTTTGCCTGCGTTGACAAGCACGGCAATGAGCTGATGCCTTGTGGCAGATGCCGCCAGCTGCTTTACGAACACCACGCTCCAGGGATGTTGCTCAACACAGTCTCTGGAATCAAAACCATCCAAGAGGTGCTACCCGATGCCTTTGGCCCTGAAGACCTATTGGAGCGCAAATGAGCTTTAGTGCCGTTGAACTAATCATCAAGAAGCGTGAGCGCGGTGAGCTCACCACCGAAGAGATTCGCTGGCTGGTCGCCGGCTACACCCAAGGCAGCGTCGCCGACGAGCAGATGAGCGCCATGGCTATGGCGATCCTGCTAAACGGCATGGACCGCCGAGAGATCAAAGACCTAACCATGGCAATGATTGACTCGGGAGAGCGCCTGGACTTCCAGGGGCTAAGTGCCCCAACCGCTGACAAGCACTCCACCGGAGGCGTTGGCGACAAAATCACACTTCCACTAGCACCACTGGTAGCAAGCTACGGAGTCGCGGTTCCGCAGCTCTCTGGTCGTGGCCTTGGTCACACCGGCGGCACTCTGGACAAACTTGAGGCAATTCCAGGCTGGCAGGCAAGTCTTTCCAACACTGAGCTCTACTCCCAGTTGGCTGAGGTTGGTGCGGTTATCTGCGCGGCTGGCGCTGGGCTTGCTCCTGCAGACCGCAAGCTTTACTCGCTTCGCGATGTCACCGGAACGGTTGAGGCAATTCCCCTGATTGCATCCTCCATCATGTCCAAGAAGATCGCCGAGGGAACCTCGGCGCTGGTTCTGGATGTGAAGGTTGGCTCTGGCGCATTCATGAAGACCTTGGATCGCGCCACCGAACTTGCCAGAACTTTGGTGCAGTTGGGCCAGGACGCTGGAGTTAAGACCAGCGCACTTTTGACAGACATGTCCACTCCGCTGGGCCTCAAGATTGGTAACTCTCTCGAGGTCGAAGAGTCAGTAGAGGTGCTGCAGGGTGGCGGACCATCAGATGTGGTTGAGCTCACTGTCGAGTTGGCTCGAGAAATGCTGAGCCTGGTTGGCATCGATGTCGACCCAGTTGAGAATCTTCGAAACGGCAAGGCCTATGACAAGTGGCGCCAGATGATTTCCGCACAGGGTGGTAATCCAGACGCGGACCTTCCTAAGGCAAAGCACACCCACCAAATCATGGCGACCGAGTCCGGTGTCCTGAGTAAGTTTGATGCTCTTGCGCTGGGAGTTGCCTCCTGGCGTTTGGGTGCGGGTCGTGAGCGCAAGGAGGATGCGGTCCAGTTTGGCGCAGGCATCGAACTGCATGCTCAGCTCGGCTCAAGCGTTACTAAGGGTCAGGCTCTGATGACCCTGCACACCGACACCCCAGAGAAGTTTGAAAGAGCGATTGAGATTGCCCAAACCGGCATTGAAATTGGCTCTACCGCACCTGAGCGTAAGCTCATCTTGAACAGAATCAGTTAGGAAACAATGGACATCCGCTCTCTCCCAAAGATCTCACTTCACGATCACCTCGATGGTGGGCTAAGGCCTCAAACCATCATCGAGTTGGCCCAGAAGATCGGACACACTCTTCCTGCTGACAACGCCAAGGACCTAGGTCGCTGGTTTGCAGAGTCCGCAAACTCAGGCTCTCTGGTTCGCTACCTCGAGACTTTCGACCACACGGTTGCAGTGATGCAGACCTATGAGGGTCTAGAGCGAGTTGCCTATGAGGCAGTCATGGATCTAGCTGCGGAGAACGTTATCTATGCAGAGCTGCGCTGGGCACCGGAGCAGCACCTGCAGGGTGGACTAACTCTTGATGAGACCGTTACCGCGGTTCAGGATGGCCTTGAGCGCGGCATGGAAGAGGTTGAGGCCTCAGGCGGTTTCATCCGCACCGGCCAGCTGGTTACCGCAATGCGTCACGCCGACCGCGGCCTTGAAATTGCAGAGCTGGCCGTTCGCCACCGCAATGAGGGAGTGGTTGGTTTTGACATCGCTGGTGCTGAGGCTGGATTCTTGCCGGTTCGACACAAGGAAGCCTTCGACTACCTAGCCGCAGAGCTTTTCCCTGTAACTGTCCACGCTGGCGAGGCAGACGGCGTTGAGTCAATCAAGGACGCAATTGTTTCGGGTCGTGCATTGAGACTGGGTCACGGAGTTCGCCTGGTGGAGGACATCATGTTCTCTCGCACCGAGGGTGACACTGACCTGGTTGTGCTGGGACCAGTTGCCCAGTGGGTGCACGATCGCTCAATCGCGCTCGAGACCTCACCTTCTTCAAACCTCCAAACTGGAGCGTTTGCTGAGTTGGGCGACACCATGGCAGACCACCCAATCGACATTCTTTACGACCTGGGATTCCAGGTGACCGTGAACACCGACAACCGCCTGATGAGTGACACAAACCTCACCAAAGAGCTCGAAATCTTGGTTAAGACCTTCGGTTATGAGCTCGGCGACCTCGAGCAGTTCCAGCTAAATGCGGCCCAGGCTGCATTCCAGGGACTACCTGAGCGCGAAGAGTTGATGGAGATGATCGAGTCCGGCTTCGCCAAAGCTGCTGGTGCTCGCTAACTCATTTGGTCCCAACTCAATTGCTCTATCAACAGAGCAATTGCAATTCGAAGCTGCTGTTTCTCAAGCCGTTGAGCTCTTGGTTCAAGATGGCAGGGCAACTAGCACTTACGTCGCAGAGGTAATGCAAAGCCTTCAGGACCTTGGCCCCTACTTTGTGGTGGCACCAGGAATAGCCATCGCTCACGCAAGACCATCGCAGTCAGTTCTTGAGGTTGGTTTTGCCCTGCTGCATTCGAGCGTTGGAGTGAATTCAGGTTCACAGAATGATCCTGTTCATTTGCTCTTTGCGTTCTGCTCGCCAGATGCAGATTCTCACATCGATCTGCTTGGACAGTTTGCGGAATCAATTTCAGTTCCGGGCAAAGTTGAACTTTTGAAGAATGCTTCCGCTGAAAGCGTGATTCGCAGTCTGCTCTGAGGGTTGGGGTTTAGGTTAGCCCTATGAAAATCTTTGCGGTCTGTGGTGCGGGCATCGGAACTAGCGTTCTGCTCAAATCAAATGCTGATCGTGTTTTGCTCGACCTTGGTATTGAGGCAGAGGTTAAGGCCGTGAGTATTGCCGATGCCACGGCGGCTGACTCGCCAGCCCAGATTGTCCTGGTGACACCAGAACTTGTGGAGAAGCTTGTCGACATAAAGTCAGAGGTAATTCCAATCAACAACATCTTCGACTTGGGCGAGCTAACTCAAAAGCTAGAGTCCGCACTCGCTTAGTAGGCTTCCATCATGGAAAAGCCCGGCTCCACTCCCAGGACAAAACTAAACCGAATCAGCCACAAGGCATCCGACTCTGTGGCTGACCTTCACAGCATCCTGGACCAAAATCTTGTTGCCCACGTAGGCATCATCTTCGATGGCGCTCCACTGGTGATCCCAATGGCCTATGGTCGAGTCGGCAACCGTCTCTACTTACATGGCTCGTCCGGTTCACGATTGATGCGAGCCCTATCCGAGAGCCCAAAGGTCTGCGTTTCCATTACCGAGCTGACGGCCCTGAAGGTCGCTCGCAGCACATTCAACTCAGGCATGCACTACCGCTCCGCTGTGATTTTTGGCGAGGCAAACCTGGTCGAGGACGATGCCAAAGATGCTGCGCTTGATGCCATAAGCGACTCGATGTTGCCGGGCAGGGTGAGCGAGGTCAGATCCAGCAAGAAGAAGGAACTGGCTGCAACGCTGATCATTTGGGTGGATCTTGATGAGACCTCGGTGAAGATCTCTGTCAACGAGGTCGATGATGATGAAGACGACCTGGGTCAGGGAGTCTGGGCTGGAATAGTCCCGATCATCACTTCAATCGGAACGCCGATCCCCGCAGACGAAGAAGCCGAATCGCTTCCAATACCTGAGAGCGTGAAGAACTTTAGGACAGGCTCTTCAAGTAATCGTTAGCAAAAGCCTTTAGCTCTTCAAGTCTCAAATTCGCAGCCTCTGCGGTTGAGCCCCTTACCTGCAGGTAGCACTTTAGCTTTGGCTCAGTTCCCGATGGCCTGATGATTACCTGCATCGACTCGGTGCGAAGAATCACACCCTCGGTTGGTCCAAGCTTCAGTCCTAGAGCCAAATCCTCGAACTCAACTGACTCCGTTAGTAGCTCACTCAATGGGTTGGCGCGAACCCCAGCCATAATCTTTCCGATCAGGCTGAGGTCTGTGACCCGAATGGAAACCTGCGAGGTCTTTAGGTGTCCGTATCTCCCGGCCAATTCATCCAGCAGGTCAAGCAAGGTTTGATTCTCAGCCTTCAGGTCTGCAGCTAGCTCCGCAATCAAAACCGCTGCCGTTATGCCATCTTTGTCAGGGGTGTGGGAAGGGTCGACGCAGTAACCGAGTGCCTCTTCATATCCGTAGCTCAGGTTAGGCACCTTGCTGATCCACTTGAAGCCGGTGAGGGTCTGCTCGTAATGGATGCCGTAGTGCTCAGCCAAGGGCTCAAGCGAGGCGGAAACTATCGAGTTTGCAAGCGAGCCAGTTGTTCCTGCTGACGCAATCACCTCGGCAAGCAACAATCCCACTTCATCACCGGTCAGCATTTGATAGCCAGTGGCTGTCCTGACACCAACCGCGAGCCGGTCGGCATCCGGGTCGTTGGCAAGTATCAGATCGGAACCGTGGTTCTGGGCGTGAGCAAAGCTCAGGTCCATAGCGCCAGGTTCTTCTGGGTTTGGAAAGCTCACCGTTGGAAATAGACCGTCTGGTTCTTGCTGCTGGGCTACAGACTTCAACTCAAAACCAAGAGCTTTGAAGATCGGTTCAATCACCTTGAATCCAACACCGTGCATAGCTGTGTAGGTGATGGCCAACTCAGATCGTGAAGGGTTGTCTCCCGGCACCAATTCGAGTGCTCGGTCTTGGTAAAGCTTTACTTCGGCGGCGGAGAACATCCGATACTCGGAGGACTTTGGAATCTCTGCGAAGCTGAGGCTTGCAGCAGTCTGAGTAATAAGTGCGGCAATTTCTCTGTCCTGCGGTGGCACCAACTGTGAACCAAACAGTGGCCCGCCAAGGTAAACCTTGTAACCGTTATCTCGCGGTGGATTGTGGCTTGCGGTAACAACAATGGTTGCGCTCGACTTCAGGCGCGCTCCCGTAAAGCAGGCAACCGGAGTTGGCACAGGCGCATCAAAGAGACTGACATTGATTCCTGCCCCTGAGAATATCTCAGCGCTGTCTCTGGCAAACACATCTGAGTTCACTCTGCCGTCGTAACCGATGACAACGCTCAGCTGACCACTCGGGTCCAAATAGGAAGATCTGTTATTGACTAGGAACCCAGCGATCGCGTGAGCGGCTTGGGCCACCACAATACGGTTCATTCGATTCGGCCCAGCGCCAAGTTCGCCTCGGAGCCCGGCGGTTCCAAACTCAAGCCTGGAGCCAAAGCGAGACTCCAGTTCGGCATGGTTTTCTGACTCAATCAGATCCTGCAGTTCGGCTGCGGTCACCGAATCAGGATCCTGCGCCAGCCAAGCCTTTGCAGTTTCAAGCAGGTTCATTTAGAGCTTTTCAACAATCTTGGCCAGCAGCGCAGAGATCTTGCCCTCAGCATCTTTACCAGCCTGGATCACTTCTTCGTGACTCAGCGGAGTGGTCTGAATGCCCGCCGCAAGGTTAGTTATCAGGGACATGCCGAGAATCTCCATGCCCGCTTCTCTGGCAGCGATTGCCTCGAGAGCGGTTGACATGCCAACGATGTGGCCACCCATGATCTTGGCCATCTGAACTTCAGCAGGGGTCTCGTAGTGAGGGCCGCGGAACTGCACGTAAACACCCTCATCCAGGCTTGAATCTACGCCCTTTGCGATTGCTCGCAAACGCTTGGAGTAAAGGTCAGTGAGGTCAATAAAGGTTGCGCCCTCAAGTGGCGAGTTTGCGGTCAGGTTGATGTGATCCGAGATCAAGACTGCTGCACCACCGGCCCACTCCGGCTTGATGCCACCCGCTCCATTGGTCAGGATCATGGTCTTGGCCCCAGCAGCAGCTGCAGTTCTAACCGAGTGAACCACTGCACGAACCCCGTGGTTTTCGTAGTAGTGAGTCCTTGCTCCAATTACCAGAGCGTGCTTGCCATTGGGAAGTTTGATTGATCGGATGGTTCCAACGTGCCCGGC
The DNA here is from genome assembly GCA_964593635.1 of uncultured Aquiluna sp. Lineage (GTDB taxonomy): Bacteria > Actinomycetota > Actinomycetes > Actinomycetales > Microbacteriaceae > Aquiluna. Next base: position 3,753 of record CAZQHT010000025.1, on the reverse strand, counting down.
AAGAGCGGGCTTAGAGAAACCAATGATTTCTGTTGCCGGAATGACGCTTACTGTTTCGCCGATTAGGTCTGCGGCTTTCGCCCAGCCAGAGCCTAGGGTGAGGGCAATGTCGTGGGAGGCAATGCCAGAGATCTCAGCAATCTGCTTGGCAGCCTGCTTGGCAATTTCGAATGGGTTTGCTTGCGCATCATTGAGCGGATTAGACATGAAAAGCAGTCTAACTAACCGCAGCGCACTTCGAACTAGGGGAGAATAAGCAGGTGAGCTCAATCTCAATACAACACAGAATTGTCATCATTGGTGGCGGCCCAGGTGGCTACGAGGCTGCAAGGGCTGGTCGTCAGCTTGGCGCTGAGGTAGTCCTAATCGAGGAATCTGGCATCGGCGGCAACGCAGTTCTGACAGACGTTGTTCCCTCAAAGACCCTAATCGCAGCTGCGGATGCAGCTCAGAGAGTGTCACTTGCTCAGACCCTTGGCGTGAATTTTTCTGTCGATGGCAAAGCAGTCAAGCCGAAGGTTGAGATTGATCTCAAGGCGGTCAACCGCAGATTGCTTGCGTTGGCTAAGAGCCAGTCCGAGGACATGCTTTCTATCCTCAAGGAAGAGGGTGTTCGCGTAGTTTCTGGTCGCGGAAGGCTCGACGGCAATCACCACGTGATTGTGGAGCCAACCCTCGGTGGCGAACCCGAGCGCATCGAGGCAAAGACCATCATCGTGGCTACCGGAGCGCACCCCAGGGAGCTTGCCGATGCCACCCCGGATGGTCAGCGCATCTTGAACTGGAAACAGCTCTACAACCTCACTGAGCTTCCCGAGCACATGATCGTGGTTGGATCTGGTGTGACCGGAGCGGAGTTTGCCTCTGCCTACCTAGAGCTTGGCTCCAAGGTCACATTGATTTCTAGCCGCGACAAGGTTTTGCCGGGCAACGATTCTGATGCCGCAGACCTGATTGAAGATGTCTTCAAACGTCACGGCATGCAGATTCTCAACAAGGCTCGTGCTGAGAAGGTTGAGGCCACTGCTACAGGCGTAAAGGTGACGCTCGCCTCCGGTGAGGTTGTCGAAGGTTCACACTGCCTGATGGCCGTTGGTGCAATTCCAAACACGGAGGGCCTTGGCTTGGAGGAGGCTGGAATCAAGCTCACCGAGTCTGGCCACGTGATTGTCAACAAGGTGGCTCGAACCTCGAGGGCCAATGTTTATGCGGTGGGCGACTGCACCACCGCCTTGCCACTGGCCTCGGTGAGTGCAATGCAGGGCAGGACTGCGGTTTATCACACCATGGGTGATGTGGCTTCTCCGACCAGAATCAGAAACGTGGCTTCCAACGTCTTTACCTCGCCGGAGATCGCATCAGTCGGTTGGTCTCAGGCCGAGATCGAGGATGGCCTGGTCCGTGGTGAGATCGAAAAGGTAATGCTGGATGCGAACCCAAGGGCAAAAATGCAGGGCATCAGCGAGGGCTTCATCAAGCTCTTTGCCTCAGTTGGCTCGGGCACCGTTATTGGTGGAGTTGTTGTGGCTCCAAGGGCATCAGACCTGATCTACCCAATTGCAGTTGCGGTTGAGAATCGACTGACGGTTGACCAGTTGGCTCGCACCTACACCGTCTACCCGTCGCTGTCTGGATCTATTGCTGAGGCAGCCAGTGCGCTGCACCAACCAATTGACTAATCGAGAATATCTAGAAGCTTTGTCCCGGCCGAGATGGTAGCGCCAACCTCGACGCTGATGGCTGCAATCACTCCGGAGCGGTGAGCCTTCATCGGCTGCTCCATCTTCATAGCTTCCAGCACGATAACCAAGTCACCTTCTTCAACACGGTCGCCCTCAGCCACCGCGAGCTTGACGACTGTGGACTGCATCGGCGCAGAAAGTGTGTTGCCCTTGGCTCCCATGTGGGTGGATGCTGAGGAGCTCTTGGCTCGCTTTGGAGCATGTCCTGCCGCGGAGCCAACCTCTCCCACCAAAAGTCGCTTGGGAACCGATACCTCGAGACGCTTACCATCGACCTCAACCACTATCTCGCGACGCGGCTCATCTTCTGGTGACTGCTCGATCTGACCCGACCAAGGTTCAATGTTGTTGTCCCACTCGGTCTCAATCCAGCGGGTGAAGACCTTGAACTGGCCATCCGGTGCAGTGAATGCAGGGTGCTTCACTATCTCGCGGTGGAAAGGCAAAACCGTTGGCAAGCCAAGAACCTGCATCTCTTGGAGTGCTCTTCTGGACCGAGCAAGGGCCTCCTCACGGGTTGCACCCGTGACGATGAGCTTGGCCATCATGGAGTCAAAGTTTCCTGATATCGCATCCCCGGAAACTACTCCCGAGTCAACTCGAACACCTGGTCCGGTCGGAGCGTGGAAGAGGTGAACTGGGCCTGGTGCCGGAAGGAAGTTTCGACCTGGGTCTTCGCCGTTGATTCTGAACTCAAAGCTGTGACCGCGAACCTCTGGGTCTGAGTAATCCAGCGCGTGACCCTCGGCAATTCGGAATTGCTCTCGAACTAGGTCAATGCCAGTGACCTCTTCAGAGACCGGGTGCTCAACCTGAAGTCTGGTGTTGACCTCAAGGAATGAGATGGTCCCGTCCTGGGCAACCAAGAACTCACAGGTGCCAGCACCCTGGTAGCCAACCTCTTTCAGGATGGCTTTTGATGACTCGTAAAGTCTGCGATTTTGGTCCTCGGTCAAAAATGGTGCCGGAGCCTCTTCGACCAGCTTTTGGTGGCGGCGCTGCAGTGAGCAGTCGCGGGTCGAGATAACAACCACATTGCCATGGGCATCGGCTAGGCACTGGGTTTCAACGTGGCGAGGCTTGTCTAGATACTTCTCCAAGAAGCACTCACCGCGGCCAAAGGCTGCGATCGCCTCGCGGGTGGCTGACTCAAATGCCTCTTGAATCTCTGAGCTTTCGCGAACGATCTTGATACCGCGACCGCCGCCGCCATAGGCAGCTTTGATGGCAACCGGCAAACCAAACTTTGCAACAAAGTCTTCAACCTCTGAAACAGTCGCAATCGGGTTGATGGTTCCTGGAGCTAGCGGAGCACCTACCTTCTCGGCAATCTTTCGAGCGGAGACCTTGTCTCCCAGCTGCTCGATTGAACTTGGCGGTGGGCCCACCCAGATCAGATCAGCGCCGATTACGGCCTGCGCGAAGGAGGCATTTTCGGATAGGAAACCGTAACCGGGGTGAACCGCATTCGCTCCGCTGCGCTTTGCGATTGCGATCAGTTTTTCAATAACCAGATAGGTCTCAGCTGCAGTTACACCGCTGAGCGAATAGGCCTCGTCGGCAAGCTTTACGTGTTGCGCGTCTCTGTCTCCGTCGGCATAGACCGCGACGGTGAGGATTCCTGAGTCCTTGGCAGCCCGAATGATTCGGATTGCAATCTCACCGCGGTTGGCGATCAAAAGTTTCTTTATGCGGCGAACAGTCATAGTTCGATAGCTTATTGGGCTAACTGGCCCAGTTTTTGGCGGCTACTCACAAAAAAACTGGCGTTTTGTTTGGATTATCTCCAAAGGGCTTGGTAGTCGTGGCCAAGTTCAGTCACTAACTGGCGAAGGGCAACCAGCGAAAGGCCCACCACAGTGTGGTAATCGCCCTCAATTCGCTCGACAAAAGCGCCGCCGAGCCCATCGATTGTGAATGCGCCTGCAACCTGGAGAGGTTCGCCAGTCATCACATATTTCTCAATCTCGGCGTCGGAGAGATTTGCAAAGTGGACCTTGGTTGCTGTCAC
>CAZQHT010000024.1:12194-14560 GCA_964593635.1 uncultured Aquiluna sp. | reverse complement strand
TCCAACTACTTCACCGCCCTGTGTAGAGCGACAACACCGAGGGTCAAATTTCTAAATGTCACTGCGGAAAAACCGGCCTTTTCAATATCCAGCTTCAGTGCTTTTTGGTTGGGCCAGGCTGCGATTGACTCCGCTAGGTAGTCATAGGCATCCGGGCTCTTGCTAAACAGTGCTGAGAGCTTGGGAAGTGCGTACTTTAGGTACAAGCGATAAAGCGGCCCAAATACTCCCCCAACGTGGGAAAACTCGCAGATCACCAATCTGCCGCCGGGCTTTAGAACTCGGAAAAACTCCTTGAGTGCCACGTTGTGGTTCTCAACGTTTCTGAGCCCAAAGCTCATGGTCACCACGTCAAACTCAGCATCTTTGAAAGGCAGCTTCATTGCATCGGCAAACACAAACTCCAGCTTTGGGTAACGCTTGCGACCCTCATCAAGCATGCCGTTGGAGAAGTCAGCTGCCACAACGCTCACGCCATCGGCCAGCAATGCCATCGAGCTGGTGCCAGTTCCGGCAGCGATATCGAGAATGCGATCTGGGGCTTTGGGTGAAATTGCTTTTCTAACCGCACCGCGCCAGAGTCTTGCCTGTCCAAAAGACAGTAGATCGTTGGTTTTGTCGTAGGAGGCGGCTACATCGTCAAACATGGCCGAAACCGCAGCTGGGTTCTTAGAAAGGTCGGCTTTTGACACCTGAGCAGTCTACTCGCCGTCCCGTTCCTTCGCGCCCTGACGCAGGGTGTAAGCCACCAGCGCAACTGACCCCATAGCAAGGGCCATGACCAATGGTGTGGTGGCGTTCACAAACTTGTCTGCCGGGGTCAATGTTGTGATTTCCACCTTGCTGAAATCAATCGGCTGACGTTCTTCGGTTTCAACCCTGGTGTCTACCTTCGCAGGCGGGACAATCTCCATATCTTCATCAGCAAAGCTGGCGATTGGGAAAATCAGCGGGGTTGCGAGGAGCAAAGCGGCAACGAGTTTTACGCGCAATCCGACTCCTTCTAGACTCGTAAAGAATAAGCAGGTTCACTATCTGGTTGCAAAAGTGTCAGCCAATACAAAGGATTACAAAATGGGGCTTAGAGCTAGCTCGCGGTTCCAGAGCGCGCAGCCTCCCGAAAGACCAGACCTGGTCTTTCTGCGCGAGGGCAATCTGCTCTATGGCGAAGGTGTAGCCCTAAGGCTCAGCGCAAAAGGTGACAACCGAATCCTTGAGCTCTCAAACGCATGGCAGAAACTTGTTGCTGAAAGCTTCGTTGATGACCAGGTTGGCCTGCCCGGCAGTGGTCTGGTGGCATTTGCCTCAATCACCTTCTCCCCCGATTCCGGCTTCGAGAGCGCTCTAGTTGTCCCTGCCCGCCTAACTGTTATTCGCGAGGGCGTCAGCTTCGTGACTGAAATTGCGGAAGTCACCCAGCCTGAGGTAACCCTGCCGGTAAGCGGAGTCTTTTTCTCAGGTGAGCTGACCGCATCGGGCTTTGTGAAGGCCACCGAAGAGGCGATCTCCAGAATCGAATCCTCAGAGCTTGAAAAGGTCGTGCTGGCAAGAGACCTAGTCATGCCACTCTCGGGGAAACCAGATTTGACCGAGGTAATCGCAAGGCTTCACGAGCGTTACCCGCACTGCTGGACTTATTTGGTTGAGCGAAACTTTGGAGCATCGCCCGAGCTATTGCTTCGAGCTCAAGCCGGAGAGGTTTCCGCAAGAGTCCTGGCCGGAACAGCTGGCCGCGGCACCGACCCAGATGTTGATCGCGCAATCGCCGATGGCCTCGCGCACTCCTCGAAGAACAAGCACGAGCACGAGTATGCGGTTCGCTCTTTGATTCAAGAGCTGAGCCCAGTCTGCGATGACCTCGAAACTGATCAGGAGCCCTTCTCGCTGGCACTACCTGATCTTTGGCATCTCGCATCGGATGTTCGAGGCAGGCTCAAGCAGGGTGTGACTCTCCTGGATGCAATCGCCAGACTTCACCCGACCGCAGCGGTTGCAGGAACCCCGAGAGATAGAGCGCAGGCAGTCATCGCCGAGCTAGAGCCATTTGACCGCGGCGGTTACGCAGGGCCGGTCGGATGGATTTCCGCGGATGGTTCCGGAGAGCTAGCGATTGCGCTTCGCGGCGGCAGAGTTGAGCAAAACCCCTGGCAGATCAGAGCATTCGCGGGCTGTGGGATTGTCTCAGAGAGTGATCCGAAGGCCGAGCTCGCAGAAACCGAACTGAAGTTCAAAGCCGTTCGATACGCCTTTGGCGACTAAAGCTCAACCTCAATCAGCACAAAACCCTCGTTGCCTAACAACTCTTGAAGGCCGGTTGGGCTGGTCTTGAAGTACTGCCAACCGTAGGCATTGGCGAGCGACTCAAA
>CAZQHT010000024.1:0-12094 GCA_964593635.1 uncultured Aquiluna sp. | reverse complement strand
CCGTCGATTCCAGCTAACCCTCGGTTAGCAAAGGCCTTAATGCTCTTCGGTGCTACAGATCGGTCGGCGACCCGAATCAACTCGGAGGCTCCAAAAAGCAAGATGTCTTCTGATTCGGTTGCATCCCAGACCGCCTGGACCAACTCGGCCCGGTCGGACTCTTCCACTTTGGAATGCCAGCTGGCCAACCAAAGTGGGTCGCCGTGGCCCTGCGGAATCAGGTGATCGGCAACCCCAGCCGGGTCTCCGATTGAAAAGAGGTCATAGTTTTCGCTGCGCTGCACCCAGAGTTCTGCAGCCTTGGAAACAGCGATGACTGGCCTGGAAAGCGTTGGTTTTCCAAACACAAAAACCTGTTCCACCTCGCTGAGTTTTTCCTTGAGCAACGCAACGTAGTTGGTTAGTGCATCGCCCACTCGTGCACCAGAAGTCGGTTCTGCCAGTAGTGGCAGCTTGGCCAACGCGGCAAACTCCTGAGCGCCCTCCCCGCCGGCTCCCGCGATGACGATTGCCCTTTGGGCAACCTGAACCACCAGCTCAGATTTTCTGCTTTCTCGAGTTGGCTTTTGTAGCGGTGAGACGTAGTCCGAGGCATTCGGCAAGACATCGGCTAGCGGCTCGGAGAACTGGATGTTGAGCTGAACTGGTCCTGGCCGAAGCTCTTTGCCGATTGCCGCTTCGACGGCTTCTTTAGCTATTGCGGCGGCATCGCCTGCGCAGTCGGAGTCAATTAGTAACCGCAGTGCATCGGCAAAGATGCCGACCTGATTGGTGGTTTGATTTGCGCCCTTGCCGCGAAGTTCACTGGGTCGATCTGCGCTAATCACAATCAGTGGAACGCCAGCGTGATGGGCCTCCAAAACTGCTGGGTGGAGGTTTGCTACGGCTGTTCCACTAGTGGTGACTAGAACACTCGGAGCCTTGCTCTCCAGGGATCTGCCAAGGGCAGTAAAGCCGAGGCTGCGCTCATCAATTCGAACCGTGAGGTTAGCGAGCTTTGCCTTTTGCAACTGCCGAATTGCAATTGCTAGAGCTTGGCTGCGAGCTCCTGGAGCTAGGTAGAAGTCTTTGACACCCAGGCTTACCAGCTGGCCGATTAGTTCAGCGGCAAAGCGCTGGGACTGACTCACTTTTGGTCGCTGTCCTTTGGCTTCTCGTCATCCTCGTCTTCGCGCAGCTTCTTGGAAAGATTGCGCAGGAAATCTGGGTCATCATCTGGTGCTACGACGCGCTTCTTGCCCTTAGGGGCAGCGGGTCCGGTGCGAAGTGGTCGACCGACCATGAGGTAAAGCAAGCCACCAAAGAATGGCACGAGCAGGCAAAGCAAGATCCAGGCCCACTTGGGCAGCAGTCGCACCTCTTGCTTGTTGGCGCTGGCGGCAAAGACGGTCGTGAAAACCGTGAACACCACCAAAAAAGCAATCGTGGCTACTGCAAGTCTTGTCATACCTCAACCCTACCTATCTCACTCAACTTAGACTAAACGCATGAATAACCCCTGGCTGAGCTACTCAATCCTTCGACTTGGACTTTTTGCCCTGGTGTTTTGGGGCTTCCTGTCCATGGATTTCAACCCATTTTTTGCCGCAGTTATTGCAGCAGCAATCTCATTCGCACTTTCTCTGGTTTTTCTAGATAAACAGCGCAAGGCAATGAGCGAACAGGTTGACAGAAAGCTCTCTCGAGACAAATCAGGTTCTTACACCGACCCAGAGAGTGACCTGGAGAACCAGATCCTGGACTCAGAAGCTAAAGCTGACGACAAAAAGTCCGAGACCGACAAGTAGTCCGTAGAAGAATCCAGCCAAGCTTGTGAGCTTGAGGGCAGTAATCAGCTCCTTCGGAGTCTTGCCGCTAAGTGCAATCCCGCTAATTGGAACCAAAAGCAGCAGGTTCAAAAGTCCAATCACCACTGCTGGGTAAATCAAAACCATCAGCACGTTCAGTGCCACCGGAACATAAATCAAAACCAAGAACAGCGCTCTCGAGCGCTTATCGCCAAGGCGAACCGCGATGGTCTTTTTGCCGGCGACCTTGTCTGTTTCCAAGTCCCTGATGTTGTTCACCAGCAGGACCGCGGAAGCGTAGAGCCCGCTGGCCGAGCCAAGGATTACCGCCAACGGATCAATGGTCAGTGTCATTAGGAAGTTGGTTCCAACGGTTGCAACCAGCCCAAAGAAAACAAAGACTGCAACCTCACCCAGGCCTGCGTAGCCATAGGGGGTTTTGCCTCCGGTGTAATACCAAGCAGCCAAGATCGCGAATGCGCCAACTGCCAACAACCACCACTGCGCTGTGGCAATCACCATGCCTAGGCCAATCAGACCCGCAATTCCAAAGGTGATGAAGGCTGCAAGCTTTACCGACTGTGGTCTGGCTACACCTGAGGCGGTCAGTCGAAGTGGGCCAACTCGATTGTCATCGGTGCCGCGAACTCCATCCGAGTAGTCGTTTGCGTAGTTGACTCCGATTTGCAAAAACAGTGCAACCAGCAATGCTCCAAGGCCCAGTAGTGGGTTGAACTTGTCAACAAGGTCAGCGCTTGCAGAACCGAGGATTACCGGCGCTGCAGCTAGCGGAAGAGTCCGAACGCGAGCGCCGGTGATCCAGTTGGAGATGGTTGCCATTGACCCAATGCTAACTTGCGAGAAGCGCTGCTGCTGCTTGGAGGTCTGGCTTGCCGGAGGAAAGCCTTGGCAGTTGAGTCACTCGGATTACCTTGGCTGGTTTTGCCGCAACGGTCATCTCAGACAGTGCGCTGAACTCAACCTCTGGGGATCCCACATAAACAATTCCAACCGATTCACCCCAGTTGGTTGTTACTGCCTGAGCGATCACTTCTTCGACGCCAGGTAGCGCAAGAGCTGCTTCCTCAACCCGGTCAAGCGAAACCTTCAGCCCTCCAGAAACAATCACTCGATCTGCTCTGCCGAGCACCTCAAGCTTTCCGTCAACCAGCTCGCCAAGGTCTTGAGTTAGGTAAGGGCTTTCGAGCTGGTTTGCAAGAACTGGTCCCGCTATCGCGATGCGGCCCTCAACAAAGCTCAGCTCGACACCACTTAGCGGAACGCCGTCATAGACGCAGCCTCCCGCGGTCTCAGTCATGCCATAGCTGATAACTATGTTGACTCCCTTAGAACGTAGCGACTCAACCACACCCCAATCAGGCCGCTGACCACCCAAGAGGATCGCTTCGAACTTGCGCAGCTCGGAGAACACGAAGGCATCGGTCTCAGCGGCCTGGGCGAGCTTGGCGAGCTGAGCTGGAACAAGCGAGGTGTAGCGGGTTTCGGTCATGAGCGCTGCGCCGCGAACAAAGGCTTCGGCAGTAAATGGGAGCTGAGTGTTCATGATCACGGGCTGGGTGTCAGCTACTACCGAGCGAATCAAGACATTAGCCCCACCGATGAAGTTCACCGGCAGTGCAAGCAGCCACTGCCCACTGCCGATTCGCTGAGCTGAGGCCTCGGCACTTGCCAGTAGCGCACTTGAGGAAAGCTCAATTCGCTTTGGGGCTCCAGTTGATCCAGAGCTTTCGACTATCAGTCCGACAGAGTCATCGACCTGGTCCGGCAACCCATGAACTTCCGGCATTAGGCCGTTGATCTCGGGTGAGGTTATGAAACCTGCGGTCTTGTTATCCAGAACTTCGACCATTAGGCCTAGTGCTCTAAAGGTGTCGTTAGCTGGAACTAATCGCAGTGGCTTCATTTAGAAGTGCCAGGGGTAGCTTGACCAATCAGGCTTGCGCTTTTCTAGAAAAGCATCTTTACCCTCGGTGGCCTCTGCGGTGCCATAGGCCAAACGAGTTGCCTCACCTGCAAACAACTGCTGTCCAACCAAACCATCATCCACAGCGTTGAACGCATACTTCAGCATGCGGATCGCGGTTGGGGACTTGCCAAGAATCTCCTTGGCCCAGGCAATTCCCTCTGCCTCAAGCTTTGCGTGAGGAACAACCTTGTTCACAACACCCATTTCATAGGCACGCTGCGCATCGTATTCAGCACCCAGGAAGAAGATCTCGCGCGCAAACTTCTGGCCAGTTTGACGAGCCAGGTATGCAGAGCCGTAGCCTGCGTCAAAAGAGCCAACGTCTGCATCGGTCTGCTTGAACTTGGCGTGCTCTTTTGAAGCGATTGAAAGATCGCAAACCACATTTAGTGAGTGGCCACCACCTGCAGCCCAGCCCGAAACCAAAGCAATAACCACCTTGGGCATAAACCTAATAAGTCGCTGCACCTCAAGGATGTGAAGTCTTCCGGATGAGGCATCGCCGTATTCGTATCCGGCTGCGCCTCTAACTCTTTGGTCTCCACCTGAGCAGAATGCCCAGCCGCCATCCTTGGCAGAGGGTCCGTTACCGGTTAGTAGCACCACTCCAACATCGGACTGCATACGTGCATGGTCTAGAGCTTGGTAAAGCTCATCGACTGTCTGCGGGCGGAAAGCGTTCCTAACCTCAGGCCTGGAGAAGCCAACTCGAACCACTCCCAGTTCGACGTGACGGTGGTAGCTGACGTCGGTCAGGCCTTCAAAGCCTGGAACGGTTTGCCACTGGGTGGCGTCAAAGAGCTCGGAGACCTGATTGGGCATGCATCTAGACTAAACCCGTGAAGGGCTCTCTAGGTAAGGTTTGGGTTGTCAGCATCCCAATGCGGACAGCCTTCCGCGGTGTAAAACACCGCGAGGCCCTCATCATTCAAGGCGAGCGATTTGCCGAATGGTCCCCGTTTTTGGAATACGAAGACCAAGAGGCAGCCTCCTGGCTAAAGGGTGCACTGAGCTGGGCAAATGAGCCGCTACCCACTCTGGTTCGAGACCAAATCAGCATCAACGCCACCCTGCCTGCGGTTACTCCCGATGAGGTTGCCGATGTGCTTTTGCAGTTTGGCAAATTCAAAACGGTAAAGATCAAGGTTGCCGCCCCTGGTGAAAGCCTGGCTCAAGATATGGCTCGAATCGAGAAAGTTCGGGCACTTTACCCAGATGCCAAGCTTCGCCTCGACGCCAATGGTGGCTACAGCATTTCGCAAGCACTTCAGATGGCAGAGCAGCTGAGTGATTACAACCTGGAATACCTCGAGCAGCCGGTGCAAACCATTGCGGATATGGCTGAACTGCGAAAGCAACTCGCTGGCTCTGGAGTGAAGATTGCAGCGGATGAATCGATTAGAAAGTCTGCTGACCCCCAAGAGGTGATGCGCGCCGGAGCCGCCGACATCGTGATGCTCAAGGCTCAGCCCCTTGGTGGGGTGGCTGCGAGCTTGGAGATTGCCGACTCGCTAGGGCTAGAAGTTGTTGTGAGCTCAGCACTTGAGTCATCTCTGGGCATCAGCCAGGGCCTCTACCTGGCAGGGGCATTGCCAGAACTGAACTACGACTGTGGTCTTGGAACCCTCAACCTTTTTAGCGGTGACATCGTGCAGGAGTCACTGATACCCAATGAGTCGGTGCTGGATGTGAAGGTTGTGAAGCCCGATCTAGTAATGCTTGAAAAGTATGCAGCGAGTCCAGAGCGGACTAGTTGGTGGGAGGCGCGCCTGGCTCGCTGCCTGGAGCTAATTCCTTAGGCCCAAGCCTGCTTCGCGCACCCATCCAAAGACTTACCGCGGCCAACCTATAGCCCGGAGTAAACGTGCAGTCCCTTGAAGAACAGGTTGACGATGGTGAAGTTGAAGATCACCGATAGGAATGCAATTAGCCCTAGCCATGCTGCTCGCTTGCCATTCCAACCCCTGGTTGCCATGGCGTGTAGGTAGCCGGCGTAAAGCACCCAGATGATGAAGGTCCAAACCTCTTTGGTGTCCCAACCCCAGTAGCGGTGCCAGGCTCGCTCTGCCCAGATTGCTCCCGCAATCAGGGTGAAGCTCCAGAGCACAAAACCAACCACGTTGAAGCGGTAGGCGTAGCGCTCAAGCTTTTCTAGGGTTGGGAAAAAGCGCATCACCTTTTGGCCCAAGTTACCCGCCTTCACCAGATAGCTGATGTGAAGTGCAGCTGCAATTGTGAAGAATGAGGTTGCCAAGACCGCAACCACAACGTGGATCACCAACCAGTAGCTCTGCAGCGCAGGCATGATGGTTTTCACCTCGACATAGAACAGCGCCACCGCTGCAAAGAGCGTTACGAGGGTGAATGCCACAACGAAGGTTGCGACGAATCTCAGGTCCTTGATTTTCAACGAGGTGAGGTAAACCATCAGGATCAAAAGTGCGGTGGAGATAGCAAACTCATACATGTTTGCCCATGGCACTCGAGCAGCTGCAATGCCTCGCATCACAACGCCAGCTCCGAGGATTACGGTCGCGAGACCAGTAATCCAGAATGCGATTGACTCAAGCTTTGTTAATTCGGTTGGTGCGCTCTCCGCCTTGGAGAGTGTGGCCAGCTGAAATGAGAACAGCATGAGTGCTACCGCCAAAAAGCCCATCGACGCCGAAACAAACAGCAGTGATAGTTGAGATAGCGGCTCGTTAAGTTGAGTCATCGTTTTCCATTCTGATCATCAAGTTCCTGCTTGATTCGAGCAAGCATCAAATCAAGTCCAGGGTCATCGCCACGAGCCAAAGCAGCGAGTTCCAATTTCCCATCGCCCAGATCCCTGAACCAAACTCGGCGACGAGGAATCATCAACGACATGGTTACAGCCACAAGGGAAATCATCGAGAACAAAAGCACCCAAATACCGCCGGGGTTGTGAGCGATATCCACCGAGGCAAATCTGAGTAAGCCATCAAACCTCACGCTGCCGATTTCGCCTGGCAGCTTGACCTCATCGCCCACCCGAAGGGCAAGTGCGGGAGCAGGCCCATCGCGACCCGCGATCAGCTTGAGGTCGGTGGTGTCGAGTGCGTAAACATTTCTTGGGACTCCAGCATCAAGCCCCAAGTCCCCGACATAAACATTCATGGTCAGAAGTGGATCGAGCGGATCTGGGTAAATCGATGTGTATGCCCCTGACTCAAGTTGTTCGGCAGTGGGGTAGAAGAACGCAATGATGCCTAGTTGCTCTGGCAGTGCATCCGGAGCCTTGATTACACCGAGTGAAGTCATGTTGCCATCTTGCGGCAAGAAAACAACTGGCCCAGAGAAAGCGATTGCTCCCGAAGCGTCGCGAATAGTGACAACCGGAGCAAAACCGTTACCGGTTAGGTAGATGTTTGCGCCTGGGACCGGAAGTGGGTGGTTCACTCTAATCTGCTCGGCACTGGAGTCAGTCTTAGTGCCGAGGGTCACATCTGCGGTGAAGTCGATTGGCTGACCAATGTTTGCGCGGTTGTTGAGGTCATACAAAACGCTGAACTTATCGAGCTTCAAAGTAAAGGGTTCGAGCTCTCCCTCATAGAAGAAAGGGCCGGGGGAAAAACTGTCATATGAAGAAAGAGTGTTGGCAAAACTGTCGCCCTCAACCAACACTCGCTGACCAGAGAATGCGAACCCGCCACCCAAACCAACGGCAATCAGAACACCGATGAGTGCGTAGTGGAAGACCAGGTTTCCGGTCTCCTTGAGAAAGCCCTTCTCGGCACTTAGTGAGTTTCCTTGGCGCTCAAACCTGAAGCGCATTTTCTTCAAAACTTTGGCGGCTGTTTCAAGGTCTCCCTCGACCTCCAGGTGTGCTGGCATGCGCTTGAGGTTGGCAGGGGTCTTGACCGGCTTTTCCTTCAGCGCTTCCCAGTGAATCTTGGTGCGGGGAAGAACGCAGCCCACCAGTGAGACAAACAGCAGGATGTAGATCGCGCTGAACCAAACCGATGTGTAAACATCGAAGAGCTGAAGCGAGTCAAGCAAAGCTGCAAACTCAGGCTGCTGGTCATAGTAGAAGCGAACACCGTTTGGGTCAGCCGAGCGCTGTGGGTAAAGCGAACCTGGCACCGCCGCAACAGCCAAAAGCAAAAGCAAGAACAGCGCGGTGCGCATTGTGATCAGCTGACGCCAGAACCACCTGGGCCAGAACGTGAGCTTAGAGAAGGACAGTGAAGCCACTGGTCACCACCTGAATCCAAGACACAAAACGACTCCACAGTCCAGTCATCAGCAAGACACCGATGACAATCAGCATGCCGCCACCAACAAGGTTGAAGGTGCGGATGTGCTGCTTTACAAATGCAACCGACTTTGTGGCCCAATTGAATCCCGCTGCAATCAAAACAAACGGGATTCCAATGCCCAATGAGTAAACAGTTGCCAGAATCGCACCCCGTGCCGGGTCCCCTGCATCAGAAGCTAGAACCAAAACTGCAGAGAGAGTTGGGCCAATGCAAGGAGTCCAACCCAATGCAAAAACAACTCCCAAAAGCGGAGCTCCTGCAAGACCTAGCTTTGGAGAAAGCGGCAGCTTGATGGTGCTCTGCAAAAACTTGAACTGTCCGATCATCGCAAAGCCGAAGATAACCACGAGTAATCCCAGCACCACCTGAACCCACGCGTTTTGAGACACAAACAAGAGCCCTGCGGTTCCAGCCAAGACTCCCAGGGAAACAAAGACCGTGGTGAAGCCAAGCACGAACAGCAGCGAACCGAGAATCACCTTGGAGCGGGGTGCTGCAGATCCAGCAACGTAACCCAGGTAACCAGGAACTAGCGGCAGCACGCAGGGGCTAAGGAAGGTGATCATTCCGGCGAGCAAGGCGATTGGCAAAGCAAGGAGCATCGAGCCCGAAAGCACTATCTCCCCGGGGCTCACTCGGCTACCACCGTTTGAATCAAGGTTCGAAGAATCGATGCGTCGATGCGACCCAAAATCCTTGCGGAAACCCGACCCTCTTTATCAATCACCAAGGTGGTGGGGACTGCCTGTGGGGAGACAACACCGTTGAACGCTAATGAAACTGCACCCGACTGGGCATCCATCACCGAGGGAAAGGTGATGTTGAATCTTCTGTCAAAGGCCAGTGCGGTCTCCGCGGTATCGCGAACATTCACCCCTACAAACTGAACGCCCTTGTCTTTGAACTCCTCGGAGAGCATTGCAAGGTCTGGTGCTTCAGCGCGGCAGGGGGCACAGGCTGCATACCACCAGTTCATTACTACTACCTGACCCGATAGGGCGGTGGAGTCGAGCATCAAACCGCTCTCGGTCTTGCCGCTCCAGGCGTCGAAAGACGGCCGAGAGTCTTTAGCAAACTCAGTGACGGTGCCATCGCCAGCGATGTAGTTCTTGCTGGTGCCCTCACGATACTGCTCCGCTAGCGGGTCAGATGAGCAGCCGGCCAAGGTGATGACAAAAGATGCGACCAGCATGACGATCAGCGTGATGGCGATGTTTCTAACCGTCTCTTTTTTCACACTGCACCTCCATCCACTGCTGATTTGGCAAAGTTCATACCCGGTTCACGGTAATCAACTTCCCTGAGCTTTCCATCAAAGACCTCAAAGGAGGTTATTGAGGAAAGCGAACACCTACGGTCCCGTGGGTCGTGCGAAAGCTTTAGGCCATTTGCCGAGCGATAAACCATCCAGATCGGCAATTGGTGCGAGACGATAACAACATCGCCGCCCTCCACGCTGCCGTGATGGTCCAGTGCTGCTGCGGTCATGCGGTCAGCAATCTCGGTAAAGGGCTCTCCCCAGCTTGGCTTTGAGGGGTTGTAAAGGTTTAGCAAAAGACTTGGTCGCTTGAGGATTGCTCTTGGGCCAGGGCGAAGGCCTCTAAATAGGTTCCAGTTTTCAATCACGCGCTCATCCAATTGAGCCTCGAGGCCAAACAACTGCTCGATTGGCCTGACCGATTCGCGAGTGCGCTGCAGCGGAGATGCAATCAACTTTGAGATCTGAATACCCTCCAGCTTGAGCTGGTTTGCTGCTGCCTTGGCCATCTGGTGACCCAGGTCGCTGAGCCCAAAGCCTTCAATTCGCTCATAGAGCACGCCTTCGGGGTTAAAAACCTCCCCGTGACGGACTAGGTGGAGGCGTGAGGCGGGCATAGTCAAAGTTTACCTTCGCTAAACTTTGAGGGTTACTCTTCGCAGCCCACATTCAGAGGTAAAAATGCTAGATCGCAAACTAATCGGAACACTCGCTCAAGGCGAGGACGGACCGGTAACCATCGGCGGCTGGGTTGAGACCCTACGTGACCAGAAGCGCATTCAGTTCATCATCATCCGTGATGAGTCCGGCAGCGTTCAGGTCACCTACCCACGCCCAGCTGATGAGGATGCACTCGCGGATGATGTGAGCAGCCTGACTAACGGCAGCTTTGTCGAGGTAACAGGCAACCTAAAGCACGACGAGCGCGTGAAGCTCGGCGGCATTGAGATTCTGCTCACCGATCTAAAGATCGTCACACTTTCAAACCCAGACAGCCCAATTGCCGAGGACACCTCGATTGACAAGCGCCTGGACTGGCGCTTCATCGACATGCGTCGCCCCGAACTAAACCTCATGATGCGAGTTCAGACCACCATCGAGCAGGCCTGGCGTGAACTGTGGCTAGAGAACGACTTCATTGAGATTCACTCCCCCAAGTTGATGGGGTCCCCTTCAGAGTCACACGCTGAGCTATTCAAGCTGGAGTACTTCGAGACCCACGCATACCTAGCTCAGAGCCCACAGTTCTACAAGCAGATGGCAATGACCGCAGGTCTTGGCAAGGTGTTCGAGATTGGACCGGTATTCCGTGCCGACCCATCCTTCACCTCCCGCCATGCAACCGAGTTCATCTCGGTTGACATGGAGATGAGCTTTATCGACAGCCACGAAGATGTCATGCAGTTCCAGGAGCGCTTGCTCGTGAAGGCAATCCAGGCGGTCAAGGACAAGCACGGTGCTGAGATCGAGAGGCTCTACGGATTTGAGGTGAAGGTTCCAACCGTTCCGTTCCCAAGAATTCCTCTAGCCGAGGCTCACGTGATTGTTGAGGCTCGCGGCTACAAGGTTCCACGCGCAGATGGTGACCTAGACCCTGAGGGCGAGCGTCAGATTGCCGCCCACGTTGCCGAGGCCTTTGACCACGAGTTCGTGTTCCTGACCGACTACCCGAAGAACATTCGCCCGTTCTACCACATGCGTCATGAGGACAACCCGGCCCTAACCAAGAGCTACGACCTGATCTGGAAGGGCACCGAGATCACCACCGGTGCTCAGCGCGAGCACCGCATTGACGTGCTTGAGGCACAGGTTAAGGACAAGGGTCTAGAGCTTGAGGGCTTGAACTTCTACCTGGACTTCTTCCGCTACGGAGCGCCTAGCCACGGTGGTTTTGGAATGGGTCTAACCCGAGTAGTCATGCTGCTTCTCGACCTACCCAATATCCGCGAGGCCAGCTTCTTATTCCGCGGACCAAACAGGCTTCAGCCCTAAAGCCAGTTCTCTAGCTTTAGCCCCGGCACATGCTCAAAGTGCTTGGTGTTATTCGTCACAAGCGCAGCACCCAAGGAGATGGCCTGCGCTGCAATTAGCTCGTCTGCGGGTCCGATAGAAACACCTTTTTTCTTGAGTGCTTGATGAATCTTCGCCGCCTCAAGCGCGACATCAGTGGTGAGTGGCTCCATCTCCACTTGGGCTAGCAGCGTGGTTGCTCTTTGACTTGATCTCGTGGTTGGGTTGGCTTCAATACCCTTTTGAATTTCGTAACCCGAAATTGCTGAGATAACCCATTCGCTTGCAGCCAATTTGGCCCATTTGCCAAGCACGTTCGCATTCCCCTTGAGAGCAAAAAGCAGGATGTCGGTGTCGATTAGAAACTTTGTCACAGGAACTAGTCCTTGAGCATTTCGTCGGAGTTGAATCGGTCTGGCCAGACATCTCGCACTGGAGCGGGGAAGTCATCTTCAGGGAGCTCTGGCTGCTGGCTTAGGTATTCCAAAAGCCGCTTCATTCGGGCTTCCTTGTCAAGAGGTCGAATTTCGACGATGCCATCTTCACGCTTGACGATGTCAATCTCTTAGTCTTCTGGAATCCAGCCTTTAGGGATCCGGACAGCTACGCTGCCGCCGTTCTTGAATGCTTTTCTGGTCACCCGCTCAGTCATAACACAATCCCCTCATCTATACGAGAGTATAGAAAACGGGCCTTGGGGGTAACTAAGAGATAGTAATTCCGAGCGCGGTCATTCCCCAGGCGATACCCGCCGCCCACAAAACCATGCTTA
>CAZQHT010000023.1:0-15055 GCA_964593635.1 uncultured Aquiluna sp. | reverse complement strand
AGGGGGACCTTGTGGGAGAGTAGGACACCGCCGGACTTACTTTAGAAATGGCCACCTCTTTTTAGGGGTGGCCTTTTCTATTTAAGCCAATTTTCCGATAGGAGCATCGTGGTAGAGCGTAGACGCCCGCAGGATAAGCGCGAGGGGCCAATCGGCCGCGGCCAGCGCTCCGAGCAAGAACGCCCAGATTGGCAAAAACGCGTCCACCGTGACCAGGATCTTGAGAAATCACCCCTGGTGCCGAGTCAGATCACGCCTGAAGACCTCGACATGGGGGTTCGGGTTCAGCTGAAGACTCTAACCGCAGAGAATGCGGAGATGGTTGCTCGTCACCTAGCGATGGTTTCCTTGCTGATTGATGACGACCCTGAACTTGCTCACAAGCATGCGCTAGCTGCATCTCGCAGAGCCAGCAGGCTTGCAATCGTCCACGAAACACTTGGCCTCACCGCCTATGCCATTGGCGACTTCGCTCTTGCGTTGCGTGAGCTGCTTACCCACCGAAGACTTTCCGGTTCTAACGACCAACTGCCCATCATCGTTGACTCAGAGCGTGGGATGGGCCGACCAGAGCGAGCACTCGAGGCTCTCGTAGGTGTTGACCGCAGCAAGCTTCCAGTGGGTGTCCGCATAAATCTTGCCGTGTCACTCTCCGGCGCAAGGCTTGATCTAGGTCAGGCGAAGCTTGCTAAACAAGAATTAGAAATTGCAGAGCTCAGTCCGAAGAAGGTCTTTGAGCAATCACCCCTTCTCTTCCGCAGCTATGCGGAGGTTCTAAGAGAACTCGGCGAAGACGGCGAGGAGTGGGACAAGCTGGCCGACCGCGCTGAGAAGGCATTTGTAGAAGCCGGCGAAGAACTCTTTGAAATCATCGAGGAGATCGCAATCCCTACCAGCGAAGAATTTGAGCGCAAGCCAAAGCGGGAGTATCAACCACGCGATGGTGACTCACGCCCAAGATCGCCGCGCCCATCTGGTGACCGTGGCTACGAGCGCAGGGACTCTTCCGATAGACCAGCACGTGGACCACGTCCAGACGGTGAACGTTCATACCCAAGACGCGACTCCTCGGATCGACCCGCTCGTGGTCCAAGGCCTGAAGGTGAGCGTTCATACCCAAGACGTGATTCATCAGACAGACCAGCCAGAGGTCCAAGGCCTGATGGCGAACGCTCCTACCCGAGGCGCGATAGTTCTGAACGACCCGCACGCGGACCACGTCCAGACGGCGAACGCTCCTACCCAAGACGTGACTCTTCGGATCGACCAGCACGTGGACCACGTCCAGATGGTGAGCGTTCATACCCAAGACGTGATTCATCCGACAGGCCAGCCAGAGGTCCAAGGCCAGATGGCGAGCGCTCCTACCCGAGGCGCGATAGTTCTGAACGACCAGCACGCGGACCACGTCCAGACGGTGAGCGTTCATACCCAAGACGTGATTCAACGGACAGGCCCGCCAGAGGTCCGCGTCCTGATGGAGGGCGTACCTATCAAAAGCGCGAAGATTCGCCAAGGAGTGAGTCTGGCGAAAGATACTTTGGCAAGGGTGATGGAACCAACCGCTCCAGTGGCTCGGATAGGCGCCCGCCACGGGATGATTCAGCACCTAGGTCATCTGATGACAAGAAGCCACGTCGTGACGCAACTGCACGACCATCTTCATCCGATCGCAAGTATGTAAAGCGCGACAACCCGCGCCCAGGTACCGGCGGTCGACCAAATTCTTCACCGAGGGGCGGTCGTGGCAAGACTGATCGATGAGTTTGACTCACTTCTACTTGATTTAGATGGGGTTGTTTACCTCGGGTCTAAAGCAGTTGTGCACGCCGTAGAGACAATCAATCAAATTCAGCAAGAGGGCATCACGGTTGGATACGTGACCAACAACTCCTCGCGAAAGCCCGAAGCAATCGCTGAACAGCTGAATGGATTTGGGCTGAGTGTTGAGCCGAATCAAGTCATTGGCTCTGCGCGCGCAGGGGCAAAAATGCTGGCCGATCGGGTCCCCGCTGGCTCTAGGGTTTTGGTTGTCGGCGGTGAAGGTCTGCGCTTTGAAGTCGAGGCTTTGGGCTTTGAGGTTGTTGCAAGTGCGGATGATAATCCCGCGGCAGTAATCCAAGGATTTGCTCCCGATGTTGGCTGGACGCACCTTGCTCAAGCTGCTTACGCCATCCAGCGCGGTGCAATTTGGCTTGCAACCAATCAGGATTGGACCATCCCACGAGAGGGTGGAATCGCACCCGGCAACGGAACGCTAGTTTCAGCTGTTCATACCGCAGTTGGAATACTTCCGGACTTTGCTGGGAAGCCTTTCGCTCCGATTTATCAATCTGCGCTTGATCAGCTGGGCATAAGTAAGCCGCTCTTTGTTGGCGATCGTCTAGACACTGACATCCGTGGAGCGCACAATTTCGGCATGGCTTCGGCCTGCGTTCTCACCGGTGTTGCATCTCGCCGAGAGTTGATTGGTGCGCGCGTCGAAGACAGACCAAATTACATTCTTGAGGACCTACGCGGCCTACTGACTGCGTACCAAGCCCCAAAGCAGACTAAGCGGGGGCAGTCACTGAATAAGGTGACCGTTGAACTTCTCGGCACAAAGGTGTTGGTCACCCAGGGCGATCCAAGAAGCTTCGACGCTTTGAAGGCGGCCACTCAACTAATCTGGACTAGCTCAATACCCATTTATGGCCTTGAGGTAGAAGAAGCGCTTCACAGCTAGGAGAAATGATGACACTAGAGCAAATTTCTAAGCAGCTGAGCGAGGTCGAATCACTCCCTGAGGACCAGCAAATCCCTGCCCTGCAGGCAGTTATCGCCGCTCTTGAGGAGCTGGTTTCCTAATTGGCTGAGCGTCTCGACATTGAGCTGGTCGTGCGATCGCTTGCGCGTTCCCGCTCTCACGCAGCGCAGCTGATTGACCAATCCAGAGTGCTGGTCGCCGGCAAAGTTTGCCTGAAGGCCTCTCAAAAAGTTGAGCCCGACACCAAGATTGAATTGAGCGGGGGTCCAGATTTCGTTTCCCGCGCCGGACAAAAGCTTGATGTGGCATTGACTGAGTTTGGAATCGAAGTGTCCGGATGGTGTCTGGACGCTGGTGCATCAACTGGCGGTTTTACCCAGGTTTTGCTCGAGCGAGGTGCCACAGGCGTCTATGCGGTTGATGTTGGTCATGACCAGCTCGCGGCCGAGTTGCGTCAAGACCCAAGGGTCAAAAACCTTGAGGGGCAAAACCTTCGTGAGCTCACCAGAGCCAAGCTGTCTGAGCTAAGTGGAGTATCGGAAAACATCGGCCTAGTGGTCGCTGATCTGAGCTTTATTTCACTGACGCTGGTCATGGACAACCTTGCGGAGATTGCCCCGAAGGCTCCACAAATTCTTTTGATCAAGCCGCAATTCGAGGTTGGCAAGCACTCTCTAAATGCCTCTGGAATCGTGACCGACTGGAGGGATCGCCGCAGAGCACTCGAACAAGTCGTGGATCACGCAGCGCAACTTGGTTATGAAATCAAGGGGCTAAGGCAATCCAGCATTTTGGGCACCCATGGCAACACCGAGTACTTGTTGTGGATAACTCCCACAGGACTGGATAATCGTGAACAATGGTTGGAAGAGATTGTCTCGTTAGCTAAGAAAGAGAAGTGATGCGGAACGCACTCCTGGTTAGCAATGCTCAAAACACTGAGCAGGCAACTGTGGTTTCGCGCGCTTCCGAGATGCTGTTGGCAAACGGTCTGACCCCGATGCTCGAGGCAGGGGAGAGGCCCAGGCTTGCGGCCCTTGGGCTTGACGTTTCAAGAATCGAAACATTTACTTCTCAAGACATCGAAGTCGGAGTAGTGCTCGGTGGGGATGGCAGCATTCTCAGAGCCGCAGAATTACTCAGGTCTCAAGGCTCGCCGATTCTTGGCGTGAACACTGGCCATGTTGGTTTCATGACTGAGGCAGATCTCGAAGACCTATCCACCGCAATCGCACGCATCGGCGTCAAGGATTACGAGGTCGGCCACAGGGTCGCCTTGGAGGTCCGGGTATACCAGGACGGCGAGCTCACCTTTTCATCATGGGCCATGAACGAGGTCACTCTCGAGAAGAGCGCACGTGAGCGAATGCTTGAGGTCGTTCTGGAGATAGACGGACGTCCACTGTCTTCCTTTGGTTGTGATGGAGTGCTGGTAAGCACGCCTACCGGCTCAACCGCATACGCCTTCAGTGCTGGCGGACCTGTGATATGGCCAAATGTTGAGGCCCTTCTGGTGGTTCCACTTGCGGCTCACGCACTATTTGCCCGTCCTCTGGTTCTAGGCCCAAAGACTCAGCTGGCAATGGAAGTGCTCAAGCGCAGCGCGGGAGCGGGCGTTATCTGGTGTGATAGCAGGAGGTCCTTCGACCTCGCTCCTGGAGCACGAGTCGAGGTCCACCAGTCAGACCTTAAGGTGCCGATGGTTTTGCTATCCGACGCCCCCTTCACTGACCGATTGGTGAAGAAGTTCGCACTCCCGGTAACTGGATGGCGAGGCCCGGAGGAAGCTTCGTGATTGAGTCAATCTCTATCCGAAACCTGGGAGTGATTGCAGTTGCAGAGCTGGAGTTCGGTAGAGGTTTCACCGCGCTAACCGGTGAAACCGGTGCAGGCAAGACGATGGTCCTGACGGCCTTGAACTTGCTTCTTGGCGGCAGGGCTGACTCCGGTGCAATTCGAACGGGAGAGAGTCAGCTCCAAGTTTCAGGAACCTGGGTAGTTAGCGATGAGGCCCTGATTGCTGAGTTGAATGAACTCGGAGCTGACACCACTGACTCCAGGCTGGTAGTAAGCCGAACCCTTTCTTCTGATGGCAGATCTAAGGCCCTGCTAGGGGGCATAACAGTTCCCGTTGCCACACTCGCTCAGTTTGCTGAGCGACTGGTTGCTGTCCACGGACAGTCGGATCAACTCAGGTTGAAGTCCCCTGCTGCCCAGCGTGAAGCACTGGACTCTTTTGGTGATTACAGCTCAGAGCTAGCTGCTTACAAGTCCGCCTACCGGCAATACAAAGACCTCGACTCTCGCTTGGAGCGGATGCGCTCCTCAGGTGCAGCTGACCAGGCCAGAATCGCAATGCTTCGGGAGCAGATTTATGCAGTTGAATCACTAAACATCCAGCCAGATGAACTCGAAGAGCTATCGCAGCGGGTCGAGCGTCTCAGCAATGTCGAGTCGCTGCGCGTTAGCGCAGCCCTTGCTCATGATGCCCTCTCCTCAGATGGAGAGCTCGACGCTCTTATTGCCCTGGGAGTTTCACGAAAGGCCCTCGAGTCTGCGGCAGACCCGGTCTTGAATGAGCTGGCTGGGCGCTTGCGCGAGCTCAGCAATCTCACTCAGGAGGTTGCCTCTGATCTTGCCTCTTACCTTCACGATTTAGATGCTGACCCCGCCCAGCTTGACGTTTTGCTAGACCGCAGGGCTGCGATCATCTCACTGGAGCGTAAGTACGGTCGCACGGCCCAAGAGCTAGCAGATTCAATTGCTGAGTTGCGAGCTGAGCTTCTAGACCTCGATTCCTCGGACGAACAGATAGAAAAACTTGAGATGCAGCTCGCAGCCTCACTCTCGCAACTAAGCCAGGCGGGTAAAGCGCTGACGGCAAAGCGAATTCAGGCAGCAGCTAGCCTTGCTGAATTAGTAACCCTGGAGCTAGCTCAGCTTGCTATGGGTGGCTCCCGTTTGGTGATTGAAGTGAGTGAACTTCCTGACTTTGAAGCATCGGGCAATGACCGAGTCGACTTTTTGCTGGCAGCCTTTTCCGGAGCAGAGCCGAGAGCTCTCTCAAAGGGTGCGTCTGGGGGAGAGCTCTCCCGAATCATGCTCGCGATCGAGCTCGTATTGGCGGGCCCAACTGCCACTCCGACCATGATCTTTGATGAGGTTGATGCGGGGGTCGGAGGTCAGGCAGCTGTTGAGCTGGGCAGAAGGCTCTCAAGACTGTCGGAATCAACCCAAGTATTGGTTGTCACTCACCTGGCTCAGGTTGCAGCTTTTGCTGGCACTCAGATTCGAGTCCTAAAGAACTCAGATGGATCGGTTACTGAATCTCAGGTTGCAGTGCTGGGCTCTCAAGAAAGAGAGTCTGAGTTAGCAAGAATGCTTTCGGGAAACCCAGATTCTGCCGTTGCGCTCGAACACGCCAGAGAACTTTTGCAAACTCGCTAGATAAGTTTCGTGTTGCTGGGATTTGCGATGAATCCGAGTGCTAGATTGAAGTTCCATGGCTGAAAGCAATGGAACCCCAAGACATATCTTCGTAACTGGAGGCGTTGCCTCCTCCTTGGGTAAGGGCCTAACAGCTGCCTCACTGGGAAATCTTCTTCGAGCTCGCGGCCTAAAGGTCGTAATGCAGAAGCTCGACCCATACCTAAATGTTGATCCCGGAACCATGAATCCTTTCCAGCACGGAGAGGTTTATGTCACCGAGGATGGCGCAGAGACCGACCTAGACATTGGCCACTACGAGCGCTTTTTGGACATCAACCTCGATGCCGCCGCCAACGTCACCACCGGCCAGGCCTACTCGACCGTTATTGCCAAAGAGCGCAGGGGAGAGTACCTGGGAGACACCGTTCAGGTAATCCCGCACATCACCGATGAGCTAAAGCGCAGAATGCGACTGCAGGCAACCTCTACCCCAACCCCGGATGTGATCATCACCGAGATCGGTGGAACTGTTGGTGACATTGAGTCACAGCCGTTTATGGAGGCAGCCCGCCAGGTGAGGCAGGCTATCGGCCGCGACAATGTTTTCTTCGTGCACGTAACCCTGGTGCCATTCTTGAAGCCATCGGGAGAGCTAAAGACCAAGCCAACTCAGCACTCGGTAGCGATGCTGCGTTCCTTGGGAATTCAGCCCGATGCCATTGTTTGTCGTTCCGACCGAGAGCTTCCAGACGCTATCAAGAACAAGATTGCGTCGATGTGTGACGTTGACCGCGAGGCAGTAGTTACCGCTGCAGATGCGTCTTCGATTTACGACATTCCAAAGGTGCTTCATTCCGAGGGCCTCGACAGCTACATCATTCGCTCACTAAAGCTTGAGACCAAAGACGTCGATTGGTCGGGCTGGAACCCAGTTCTCGAAGCAGTTCACGACCCGAAAGATGAAGTAACCATCGGGTTGGTTGGAAAATACATCGACCTTCCAGACGCCTACCTTTCGGTTACCGAAGCGCTGCGCGCTGGCGGTTTTGCACAGAGCACCAAGGTGAATATCCGTTGGATTAAGTCCGACGAGTGCGAAACCGAGGACGGCGCTCGCGAGCATCTTTCAGACCTCGACGGAATCTGTGTGCCTGGTGGCTTTGGAATCCGAGGCATCGAGGGCAAGCTCGGAGCACTCAAGTTTGCAAGAGAGAATCAGATCCCAACCCTTGGTCTTTGCCTAGGTCTTCAGTGCATGGTTATCGAGCACGCTCGAAACAAGGCGGGTATTGAGGGAGCGACGTCTTCAGAGTTCGAGCCAGGTGCAAAGCACCCGGTTATCGCAACCATGGCGGAGCAGGTAGATGTATTGGCTGCTGGCGACATGGGTGGAACCATGAGGCTTGGTCTCTACGAGGCAAAGCTGACCCCGGGCAGTGTTGTTGCCGAGGTTTACGGAAGCCTCTCTGCAAGTGAGCGTCACCGCCACCGCTATGAGGTCAACAACAGCTACCGCGACCAGATTGCGGAGAGCGGTTTGGTGTTCTCTGGAACCAGCCCAGATGGCCACCTGGTTGAGTATGTTGAGCTCCCAAGGGATGTGCACCCCTACTACGTAGGAACTCAGGCTCACCCTGAGTTCCGCTCCAGGCCAACTAGGCCAAACCCGCTGTTCCTCGGCCTAATCAAGGCATCTCTTGAGCGTCAGAAGCAGCAGCGGTTGTTCAACGAGAACTAACGTGCAAGCGCTGCTCGACGGCTACCTGCGTCACCTGACCATTGAGCGCGGTCTGAGCAAGAACACAATCGCTGCATACAGAAACGATCTGGGCAAATACCTTGAGTTCCTAGACTCCAATGGGCTTGATGTTTTGACTGTTGGCCCGGAAGAGGTCGCCAACTTCAATGCGACTCAGCATCAAAGTGGGACAGCAAACTCATCCCTCGCCCGAAGTGTTGCTTCGCTACGAGGCTTTCACAAATACCTGGTCCTTGAGAATAAGCGAGCAGATGACCCAACTCGAAAGACCAAGGGTCCAAAACTTGCGATGCGGCTGCCAAAGGCGCTGACTAGAGAACAGGTCCTGACTCTCCTGGAAACATCAGGTCCAGAACCGACCGCTGAGGCCACCGAACCTGTTCGCCTGAGAGATCGGGCAATCCTAGAATTGCTCTACTCCACCGGAGCGCGAGTGAGCGAGGTTGCAAACCTAGATCTTGACGAGGTCACAGACAACGGCCTGATGCGGGTTCGGGGTAAAGGCTCAAAGGAGCGCATCGTTCCGGTTGGCTCCTTCGCCCAGGCAGCGCTTGAAGCGTATCTTTTGCGAGTTCGACCATTGATGGTGTCCAGTGCCACACCAGCGCTCTTTCTAAATCAGCGCGGAGGCAGGCTTTCGCGCCAAAGCATTTGGCAAATCATTCAGTCCACCGGTGAAGCGTGTGGCTTGACGGTGTCGCCCCACACTCTGAGGCATTGCTTTGCCACTCATCTGATTGAGGGCGGCGCAGATGTTCGCGTTGTGCAAGAACTCTTGGGGCACGCCTCGGTGGCAACAACCCAGATTTACACCAAGGTCACAATTGACACACTTCGTGAGGTTTACCATGCTGCTCACCCCCGTGCTCGGCGGTAGGCTATCTGCATAAATAGTTGGAGGTAGCGGTGAATCTCTCAGGTAAAGAGTTCCCGGTTCCGGCAAAGCTCAAAGAGCATGGACCGGCACGCATTATTGCAATGTGTAACCAAAAAGGTGGCGTGGGTAAGACCACCACCACTATCAACTTGGCCGCGGCCTTGGCCGACTACGGCCGCAAGATTTTGGTTGTCGACTTCGATCCGCAGGGTGCGCTATCGGTGAACCTTGCCTCGGACTACCAAGAGGCACCGACGATTTACGACCTGATGATGAACACCTCGATGGATCCGCACCTAGCGATCCAGAAGACCGAGATCAACAACCTGGACATCATCCCCGCAAACATTGACCTATCGGCAGCCGAGATGAACCTTGTCACCGAAATGGGCAGAGAGCGTGTGCTGGATGGCATCCTGCACAAGGTAAAGGACGAGTACGACGTGATTTTTGTCGACTGCCAGCCTTCCCTGGGTCTTTTGACCGTAAACGCCCTGACTGCCGCGCATGGAGTTTTGATTCCGATGGCGACTGAGTTCTTCGCGCTTCGCGGAGTAGCGCTTCTGATTCAGACCATCGAGAAGGTAAAGGCCAGGACCAATCCAACCCTTCAGCTAGATGGTCTCATCCCAACCATGCACGACAACAGAACCCTGCACTCTCGCGAGGTTTTGGAGAGATTGCAGGAGGCTTTCCCGGGGATGGTCTTCCAGACCGCTATCGGTCGCACAGTGAAATTCCCAGACGCAACAGTTGCACGTAAGCCAATCACTACTTTTGCTCCGACATCGGATGCAGCTGAGGCTTACAGGCGGGTTGCTAGGGAGCTGGTGAAGCGTGGCAGTGCAGCTTGAATCTGAGATTGATTTTCAGCTTCAGCTAGACAATTTCGAAGGCCCGTTTGACCTATTGCTTCGCCTTATCGGCAAGCATGAACTAGACATCACCCAGGTCGCGCTCGCAAAAGTAACCGACGAGTTTCTGACCTACGTAAGAACCCTCACCGGTCAAGCAGAAATTGAGAGCGCCAGCGAATTTCTGGTCGTGGCTGCGACCCTGCTTGATCTAAAGATCGCAAGCCTTTTGCCTCAGGGTGAGGTGGTGGATGCCGAGGACGTGGCACTACTCGAGGCTAGGGATCTACTGTTCGCAAGGCTTTTGCAGTATCGAGCATTCAAGGAAATTGCGAGCTGGTTCGGTTCAGCACTTGAGCTTGAATCCAGTCGCATTCCAAGAGCAGTAAGGCTCGAGGAGCGGTTCAAGGAGCTCAGGCCTGAACTCAAGTGGGACCTTTCACTCGAAGAATTTGGCAACCTTGCCTTGATGGCCATGGCACCTCGAGAGATTCCGGGAGTTGGGCTCACTCACCTGCATGCCTCTAGGGTCAGCATTCGAGAGCAGGCGGGCTTGATGGTTGAAAAACTGCGTCAGCGCGGGTCAATGTCATTTAGAGAACTAATCGCAGATGCCAAGGATCGCGCTGAGCTGGTTGCTCGGTTCCTGGGGTTGCTTGAGCTCTACAGACTTGGGGCTGCCGGATTTATTCAGGCAGATCCATTTTCAGATTTCACCGTGGTCTGGGAAGATAGAACTTTTGATTTGAGCCAACTGTCCCAGTTAGGAGCCGACTATGACGAGTGATCTTCAACTTCGCGCGGCCCTAGAGGCAATCTTGACCGTTGCAGAGACTCCGCTCACTCTTGTCACTCTCGCCGGCGCGCTTGAGGTTCCAATCAAGACTGTGAAGACCGAGCTTGAGGCGCTGCAGCAGGACTACGACTCAGCTCACGATGGAGCTGGTCGCGGATTCGAACTTCGCGAAGTCGGCGGCGGGTGGCGACTCTATGTCCGCACCAGCCACGACTGGGCCGTCAAGCTCTTGGTTGCCAACGAGAACCCATCAAAACTTACCCAGGCTGCGCTAGAGACCTTGGCGGTAGTTGCCTATCGCCAGCCGGTCTCGCGAGGCCAGGTCTCATCAATTCGAGGCGTGAATGTTGACTCAGTAATCAGAACTCTGCTGAGTAGGGGATTGATTACCGAGTTGTTCCAAGATGCCGAGACAGGTGCCGCAATGTTTGGCACCACCGAGCAGCTTTTGGAGGTTTTGGGCATCAACTCCCTTGCTGAGCTGCCCGCAATTAGCCCGTACCTACCAAGTCAGGAAGACATTGACTGAGAACGAAGGAGTAAGACTCCAAAAGGTTCTAGCCGCCGCTGGAGTTGCCTCGCGCAGAGTTTGTGAGGACCTAATCACCAAGGGCAGAGTTCGCGTGAACGGCAAGGTAGTTACTGAGCTCGGCAGTCGAATCTTCCCCGAGGCCGATCAGGTAGAGGTTGATAATCGACCAATTCAGCTTGACCCAGACCGCGTCTACCTCGCCTTCCACAAGCCCAAGGGCGTTGTCTCAACTATGGCTGATGAGAACGGCAGGCCATGCTTGGCCGATTACTTCGTGGGCTTCGAGAGAGTCTTCAATGTCGGCCGACTAGATGCCGAGACCACCGGACTGATTCTCATGACCAACGATGGCGAAATGGCCAATCAGTTGGCTCACCCAAGCTATGAGGTGAAGAAGCTTTATGTTGCCAAGGTGCGGGGCAAGATCACCCGGGTTGAGATGCAGAAGCTCTTGGATGGAGTAAAGCTCGAGGATGGTTTGCAGAAGGTCGACTCCGCAAGGGTCTTGGACCAAAACGAGCAGAGCTCATTGGTGGAGGTCGTGCTGCACTCTGGAAAGAACAGAATCGTGCGTCGACTGTTTGAAGCAATCGGCTTCCCAGTTTTGGACCTCACTCGAAAGAGCTTTGGCCCCTTGCGCCTAGGAAACATAAAGCCCGGCCAGTTCCGCGAGATTAGTAAACTCGAGGTGTCTTCCTTGATGGAGGCAGCTCAGGGGTCAAAGGGTCCCAGAAAGAAGCGCTAATGGCAGTTCGTGCAATCAGGGGAGCGATCCAGCTCGACAGCGACGAGCGCTCCCACCTTCTGAAGTCAACCGCCGAGCTGGTTACCAAGGTGCTTCACGAGAACAACCTTTCCCAGGCTGACCTGATCTCAATCTTTTTCACAGCAACTACCGATATCACCAGCGAGTTTCCAGCGCTTGCTGCCAGAGAGCTTGGCCTAGGCGATGTTCCGCTGATGTGTTCGGTCGAGATGGATGTTCAGGGTGCCATGCCTAGGGTCATTCGTTTGATGATGCATGCAGAAACCAACTTGAGCCGATCTGAGATTCAGCACATTTATCTTCGCGGTGCCGCAAAGCTAAGGACAGATCTAGCCCAGTGAACCTAAACGTCAAGATTGTTGGCACGGGGTTATTGGGAACCAGCCTCGGCCTAGCTTTGGCGCGCCAGGGTGTGACGGCCAATCTCTCAGACCAATCCAAATCCAACCTCAGGCTCGCGATTGAGTATGGGGCGGGGCAGGTTCAGTCTGTCGAACCAGACTTGGTAGTCGTTTGCGTTCCGCCTGATCTCACTGCTGAAGTTGTGCTGGCTGAGCTAGCTGCCAACCCAAACGCGGTAGTCACAGATGTGGCGAGTGTGAAGGGGGACATTGCCAAGCAGGTGGCCCTTAGCCCGCACGCTTCCCGCTACGTCGGATCTCACCCGATGGCTGGTCGCGAGAAGGGCGGACCTGGTTCTGCGAGGGCAGACCTTTTCTTCGCTAGGCCTTGGATCATCACTGCCTCGAAACAAACTCCGACCGAACAGGTAGAGCTGGTTAGAGATCTGGCCTTGCGGGTCGGGGCTATGCCCATTGAGCTTTCAGCAGAGCAGCACGATTCGGCAGTTGCACTGGTATCCCACCTGCCGCAGCTTTTGTCATCGGCGCTCGCCACAGCACTTTCGGGTGGCACCGACGAGCAGCTGGCTCTATCGGGTCAGGGACTGCGCGATACCGCTCGAATTGCATCCAGTGACCCGGATCTTTGGTTACAGATTGTCTCTCAGAACGCAGCAGCCATTAGGCCACTGATCAGCGCTGTGAAGCAAGAGCTTGAAAAGCTGGAGCACTCGCTTGAAAACCTGGATGCCACCGGCGCTCTGGCGCAAATTCACTCGCTGCTATCAAGGGGTAACCAAGGAGTTTCTCGGATCCCTGGCAAGCACGGTGGCAAATATGCCGAGTACCAGCAGGTCACGGTGATGATTGACGATTCTCCAGGTGCTTTAGCTGCCCTCTTCACCTTTGTTGGTGACATCGGGGTAAACATCGAAGAGATCAAGCTTGAGCATTCACCTGGTGCGCCAATTGGTCTAGTTGAACTGCAAGTCATACCAGCCTCCTTTGAGCACCTTGTCAAAGAGCTGACAGCCAATGGCTGGAGGCTTGTCTAGTGGCTGAGTTTGTTGTTGCAATTGATGGCCCCGCAGGCTCTGGGAAATCTAGCGTTTCCAAGGCAGTCGCCAAGGCGTTGAATTTTGGCTACCTAGACACTGGCGCGGGTTACCGGGCTTATGCATTGTGGGGCAATCAGCATGGCAAAACTGGCTTCTACGGGGGCTTTCCCTACGAGATAAGCCTTGACCCGGAGCATGTAATGCTCGCCCTTGATGGCAACGATGTCACCGCTGAGATAAGAACTGACCGTGTGGCAAAGCTGGTTAGCGACTACGCTCAAGTATCGGAAGTTAGATTGCTGCAGAAGCAAGATGCTCGCAAGCGAATCCAAGATTGTCCAAATCCCGGAATTGTGGTTGAGGGCAGGGACATCACGACTGTTGTGGCCCCAGACGCCCAGGTTCGAATTTTGCTCACGGCAACGGAAGCAGTTCGCCTCAAGCGCCGGGGACTAGAGCAGACCGAGTCTGCAGCTAACTTGGTGGCCAGGGATGAGCGGGATAGCAAAGTCGCCCAGTTTCTGACTGCCCCCGAAGGTGTCACGCTGGTTGACACTTCGGATCTAGATTTCGAGCAGAGCGTGCAAGCTGTGCTGAGGGAAATAGCGAGGATACGCGTTGAATGAGGAACTAGAGCCAGAGCTTGATCTGGCAAGAGCAGAGGTGCTGCGTGCCGAGCTCGAGGAATACGATCTTGATGAAGAAGATGTAGCGCTACTCGCGCTAAACCTTGAAGAGGACCTAACCCCTGGCTACCGTCCGTCACCTCCTGTTTTGGCAATTGTTGGACGCCCAAACGTTGGTAAGTCAGCACTTGTGAACCGCATCCTTGGTCGCCGAGAGGCCGTAGTAGAGGACAAGCCCGGCATCACCCGCGACCGCGTTTCCTACAAAACCGAATGGAACGGTCGCCGTGTGACTTTGGTTGACACCGGCGGCTGGGAGCACGATGCCAAGGGCATCGATGCTTCGGTTGCCGAGCAAGCTGAGGTCGCAGTTGAACTTGCCGACGCAGTTTTGTTTGTGGTTGACGCCCTAGTTGGAGCAACATCATCTGACGAGCGTGTTGTGAAGATGCTGCGCGCTAGCGGCAAGCCGGTTTTGTTGGTCGCAAACAAGATCGACGACACTCACCTAGAGGGCGAAGCAGCAGGACTTTGGTCATTGGGCCTCGGCCAGCCATACCCAGTTTCAGCTCTTCACGGCAGGGGAGTAGCAGACCTTCTGGATGCAGCACTAAAGGTGCTGCCAGAGAACTCAAAGATTGCTCAGGATGAATACAGCGGACCGAGGCGCGTAGCGCTTATTGGTCGACCAAACGTTGGAAAGTCTTCCCTTCTAAACAAGGCAACCGGAACCAACCGCGCTGTCGTAAACGAGCTAGCTGGAACAACTCGAGACCCAATCGATGAGCAGGTTGAAATTGCTGGTCGAATCTGGCGCTTTGTTGATACTGCGGGTATCCGCAGACGCATGCACCGCACCACCGGAGCCGACTTCTACGCATCGCTTAGAACCGCAACTGCTTTGGAGCGTGCCGAGGCCGCGGTAGTGCTATTCGATGTCACCGAACCAATTAGCGAGGCTGACATCAGAATTGTTCAGCTCGCACTGGACTCAGGTCGTGCCTTGGTTCTTGCTTTCAACAAGTGGGACCTACTTGATGAGGACCGTCGCATCTACCTTGAGAAGGAAATCGAGCGCGATCTTGCTCACGTTGATTGGGCAACCCGCGTAAACATCTCGGCCTCAACCGGTCGCCACCTAGAGAAGCTGGTTCCCGCCTTGGAGCTATCACTTGAGAGCTGGGACTTCAGAATTCCAACCGGCAAGCTGAACGCGTTCATTCAAGAGCTTCAGGCCAGCACTCCGCACCCGCTTCGCGGTGGCAAGCAAG
>CAZQHT010000022.1:0-15186 GCA_964593635.1 uncultured Aquiluna sp. | reverse complement strand
CTTCCATCACCTGTGGGTCTAGCGCTCCAGTGGAGGGGTCCCAGAAGACCTCATTTTGGTCCTTGGGTTGCCCCCTGGTGAGGCGAATCGGCTGGTGTCCGAGAGCGGCGAGTTGGCGGGCAAGTTCAGTGCCAACAAGGCCAGATGCACCAGAAATTAGAACCTTCATGGCTTTCAGCCTTTCCCTAGGTAAAGAGTCCTACAATTGCAGCTGAATGTTTATTCCGCTCGAAGCGGAGAATGGAATCCCGGTGAACGTAGAGCTTTGGGTTTGGCTTGTCACGATTGGTATTTTCTCGGTTGTCATCCTTGGCGACTTGATTTACCAGGTCAAGAATCCACACGAGCCAACATTCAAAGAGTCGGCGATTCAGAGCTCGATTTATGTTGCTCTGGCGCTGCTATTCACTTTTGTCGTCGGATACGTCTGGGGTGGTCAGTACGCGGGTGAGTACATCGCCGGCTTCATCACTGAGAAGTCGCTCTCGGTCGACAACTTGTTTGTCTTCCTGCTTATCTTCACCCAGTTCAAGGTCCCGAGGAAGCTTCAGTCTGAGGCGCTTCTGGTCGGAATTGTCATCGCGCTAGTCATGCGCGGAATCTTTATCGCCCTCGGTGCGGCATTCATCGAGAACTTCTCTTGGGCGTTCTACGTCTTCGGTGCATTCCTTATCTTCACGGCGATCAAGATCCTCAAGGACACCGTCAAGGATTTGCGTCCGGACAACCACATCGAAGAGTACGAGGGCTCAAAGCTCATCGACTTCTTGAAGCGCCACCTTCGCACCACCGATGAGTACCACGGCACAAAGCTGAGCATCATCCAGAACGGCAAGCGTTACTTCACCCCGTTGATGCTCGTCATGGTTGCAATCGGATTGACCGACCTACTGTTCGCGCTGGATTCCATTCCTGCGATCTACGGTCTAACCAAA
Organism: uncultured Aquiluna sp.; assembly: GCA_964593635.1. Lineage (GTDB taxonomy): Bacteria > Actinomycetota > Actinomycetes > Actinomycetales > Microbacteriaceae > Aquiluna. Next base: position 14,251 of record CAZQHT010000022.1, on the reverse strand, counting down.
GAGCCTTACATTGTGTTTGTTGCAAACGCCTTCGCACTGCTTGGACTTCGCCAGCTCTACTTCATGCTGTCTGGCCTAATGGAGCGCCTGAAGTACCTGGGCCTTGGACTTGCGTTCATTCTTGGATGGATCGGCGCAAAGCTGGTTATCCACGCAATGCACAAGAATGAACTGCCGTTTATCAACGGTGGTGAGGCCATCAAGGTGATTCCAGAGGTTTCAACCGGGCTGTCACTTGGTGTGATTCTTACAACCTTGGTCGTCACAACCGTTTGGTCGCTATTGGCCACCCGCAAGGCTAAGAGCGCATAGTCCTGACAGCGTAAATCGAGGCGAGCAGCGTAGCTGCTCCGAACACCACCGAGACCAGCAGGGCTGCCGATGGTGCGACTACTTCGATTGAGATGCCGGCTAGTGCACTACCCGCAGAGAATCCAACCAACTGACCAGTTGTAGTCCAACCATAAGCTTCCGCAGTCTCCGAACCTGAGGTTCCCTGAGCCACCCAAAGCGCCAGGATGCCGAGGGTTGGTGCAACCCCAATACCTGCCACAAAGAGACATGCCCCTGTCCATAGAGCACTCTGCGGGGCGACCAAGATTGATGTGTAGCCAACCAGGGTGAGGCCGACAAACCAAGGAAGCGCCATTCGGCTCTTGATTCGCGGAGCAAGCAAGAACCCTCCGAGCAGCGAGCCCACCGAGAACACCGCAAACATCAGACCCGCGGTTGTCTTGTCGAACAGAGCAACCGCTCCAACCTCAACACCTGCGAAAGATCCGACAAACAGCAGTCCCAAGAAGGTCACTGCAGTCACGGCTGGGTTCTTGAGCACCCTGCCGACAGCGGTTTTTGAAAGTGGAATCTTGGCGTTGGCAACTGATTTGTTTAGCAGCAGCCAGATCGAACCAAAGACTTGAATGAATGCGATGGTGTAAATCATCGCCATGTTGCCAAACTGCGCTGCAACCAGGGTTGCAACTAGCGGTCCAATAACCCAAATGATTTCCTGTGCAGCTGCATCCAGCGAGTAGAGCTGAGGAAGCAGTGGCTTTGGGGTAATAAGCGGGTAGATCGTTCTTGCAGCCGGCTGAATCGGAGGCGAGCTAAGGCCAACCAAAAACGAGAGAAATACCAAGAGCAGTGGCTCTGGTGGTACGAACCCGATCGCCAAGAAGGAGCTGGTCGTGACCACGGTCGCAATCGCAATCACTCTTCTAACGCCGAAGATTGCCATGAATCTGGCAAGGATCGGCCCAGAGATCGAAGCACCGATAGTTTCCGCACCCAGGGCGATTCCGGCAATTGCGTAGGAGCCGGTGACATCCTGAATGTGAATGATGAAGGCCAGCGAAAGCATGCCGAATGGAAAGCGTGCAACCAGTTGGGCCAGCAGCAGAATTACCGACTTAGGTGCAGCTTTGAGTGCTCCAATACCTGTTGCCAACTCAACCACCTAAACCCAGAACGGAAACCACATTTGTATCTGCCACACCCAGTTTGGAACTCTCAGTCCCATCCAGATGCTGGCGAAGTACAACCCGAGAAGCATAGCCAGCACAATCAAGCTGGTTATTGAGCGTTCGCGCTCGGCGACCCTGCGAAGCACAAACCCGCGCTTCCAGTAGCGCTGCAGCGCATAGGCCAGAGCCAGAATCAGGAAGGGAGTAAAGACAACCGAGTAGAACTGGAAGGTGGTTCGTGACAGGTAAATCAGCCAAGGCACCCAGCCTGCTATAAACCCAATTGCAATGAGCCCAGCTGTGACGTCGATCTTTCTCGCGAAGCGATAAAGCACCCACGCCATAGCCAGAACGCCACCAACCCAAATGGCTGGGTTAGGGATTGCAGTTATCGCTTCCGTGCAGTCGGGGATTGCACCGCAGTCCGAGGGTCTCTCAAAGTAAAAGGCGGTCGGCCTCAAAGAGAGAAGCCACTCAAGTGCATTTGAAGCGTAGGGGTGGTCTTTGGTGAGACCGGTGTGGAAGCGGTATGCATTCTGGTGATACTCCCAGAGTGACTCCCACCAACTCGACTTGGCGTTGCGGCCCCAGCCATCTGTTCCAAGAATCCATCCCAGCCAGCCCAGGACATAGACGGCCACCGCAGTTGGAAGCAGGATTGCGGCATTGATCAATCCCTGCGGGATAGCCAGCCACGGGCTTGAGCCATTCCTGCTCCGAGCAATCGAATCGCTTAGCACGGTAAAGAGGCCAAAGATTGCCAAGAAGTAAAGGCCTGACCACTTGGTTCCCGACGCCACACCGAGTGACAGTGCTGTGAGCAGGAGATATGGCCTAAACCCTAAGGTCACCCCACCTGCCAATCGTTTCGGCCAACTTTGCTGATCCAGCACAAAGAACAAGAACCCCAGCAAAACAAAGAATGCCAACACGCCATCCAGCACTGAGGTGCGGGACATCACAACAGACTGACCCTCGATTGCGAGAAACAGCCCAGCTAATACGGCAAAACGATTTGAGCGCAGCACAAGCCGAGCAACCAGAATCAGAAGTGGAATCGCCAACGTTCCAAGCAGTGCAACCGAGAATCTCCAGCCAAAACTGGAGTCAGCGCCAAAGAGGTGCATTCCTAGGTAGATGACCCACTTACCTAAAGGAGGGTGCACCACGTAGGCGCCGTTTCCTAAATACCCTGCTACATCTCCAGCCTCAAAGCTTGGGTTGAAGCCTTCGGGCCACTCCCGCTCTGCGCCAGTCTGACCAAGAGTCCAGGCATCCTTTACGTAGTAGGTCTCATCAAAAACTAAGGTCTTGGGATTGCTTAGGTTTCCGAATCTAAGCAGGGCACCCAGTGCGGTGGCCAGCAGGGTGCCAAGCCAGAAGAAGTGTTTGGACAGCGTGAACCTCGCAATGAGGTGGGAGAGCGCTGTGATCACAGATAGATGCTAGTTTGCATAATGTGTTGATTCTCGCTGCCACCCCAATTGGAAACCTCTCTGATGCCTCTCCTAGGCTCAGGGAAGCCCTATCCAAGGCCGAGCACGTGGCTGCCGAAGACACCAGGACTCTCAAGCAACTTTGCGGGGCACTGGGTATCAAGCTCCACGCGAAGCTCTACAGCCTTCATGAGCACAACGAATCCGAACGCATCCAGCAGCTGGTCGATCTAGCGCTCTCTACAGATGTTCTGGTGGTCAGCGATGCTGGCATGCCAACAATCTCCGACCCCGGTTTTCTTTTGGTCCGCGAAGCTGCGAAGCAGGCGGTTGAGATCATTTCAATACCTGGACCGAGTGCTGTGATTACGGCGCTCGCAGTATCGGGGCTACCTACCGATCGCTTTTGTTTTGAGGGTTTTCTCCCTAGGAAGTCCGGGGAGCGAAAGGCTGTCTTTTCAGCGCTTTTGACTGAGCCTCGAACCATGATTTTCTTCGAGGCTCCGCATCGGATCTTGGATTCACTTCACGATGCGGTTGAGGTTTTGGGTCCAAACCGCAAGGGCAGCGTCTCTCGGGAACTCACCAAGAAGTTCGAGCACACCGAGCGCGGAACCCTTTCGGATCTGGTTCAGTGGGCAAAGTCTGAGCCAAAGGGCGAGATGGTTTTGGTAATTGCTGGGGCAGAGCCGGCAACCTATGACCTCGAGGAGTTGGCCCGCAAGGCAGCTGATCTGGCAAAGTCTGGAGTGCGCCTCAAGGAAGCCTGCTCAGATATTGCCAAGGAGTTTGGAGCGTCTTCAAGTGCAATTTACTCAGCCGCACTGAAGCTGAAAGCCTAAGATATCTCAGGTGTCCAAGTCCTTTTATGTAACTACGCCCATCTTCTATGTGAATGATGCGCCGCACATTGGGCACGCCTACACCGAGGTTGCCTCGGATGTCCTTACTCGCTGGCACCGCCAGCGCGGAGAAAACGCCTTTTTGCTCACCGGAACCGATGAGCACGGCGAGAAGGTTTTGCGCACAGCGCTTGGAAACAACACAGACCCCAAGAGTTGGACTGACAAGCTGGTCACCGAAGCCTGGCTGCCGCTTTTGGAAACCATCGACATTGACAATCAAGACTTCATCCGCACCACCGAAGAGCGCCACAAGGTCGCGGTGCAGAAGTTTTTGCAGCAGCTGCATGACACAGGTTTCATCTACCAGGGCTCCTTCCGCGGCAACTACTGCGTTGGTTGCGAGGAATACAAGAACGAGGGTGACCTCATCGATGGTGCCGGCGAGTTTGTTGGCATCAAGGTCTGCGCAATTCACTCAAAGCCTGTTGAGCAGCTGAACGAGAACAACTACTTCTTCAAGCTAAGCGAGTTCCAGGAGCGCCTACTTGAGCTGTACGAGCAGAACCCAACATTTATTCAGCCCGAGTCTGCGAGAAACGAAGTGGTCTCCTTCGTGCGCTCTGGTTTGAGCGACCTATCTATCTCGCGCTCAAAGGAGCGCTTTGACTGGGGAATTGACATCCCGTGGGATGACTCACACATCACATACGTTTGGTTTGACGCGCTGCTGAACTACATCACCGCAATCGGCTGGGGTAGTGACTCTGCAAAGTTTGATTCGCTCTGGCCGGCTGATGTGCAGGTGGTTGGCAAAGACATTCTTCGCTTCCACGCGGTGATTTGGCCGGCCATGCTTATGGCCGCAGGCCTCAAGCCCCCGAAGCAGGTCTTTGGTCATGGCTGGCTGCTGGTTGGCGGCGAGAAGATGTCCAAGTCCAAGCTCACTGGAATTGCCCCAAACCAGATCACTGACAGCTTTGGTTCTGACGCTTTTAGGTATTACTTCCTGAAGGCAATCGGTTTTGGCTCTGACGGCTCATTCAGCTGGGAAGACCTAAACGCCAGGTATCACTCCGAGCTTGCCAACGGATTCGGAAACCTAGCCTCGAGAACCATCGCGATGGTGAATCGCTACTTTGACGGAGTATTGCCTGCCGCCTCCAAACTTGAGCCAGCAGACCAGGCAGTAATTGCCACCGCGGCTTCCGCAGTGTCGGGTGCCGAGGCAGCGATCGACAAGGTTTTGATCCACGAGGCAATCTCAAAGAGCTGGACTTTGGTTGATGAGCTAAACGGCTACATCACATCTCAGGAGCCTTGGGTGCTGGCCAAAGAAGAGGCAAATCGTGAGCGTCTTGCCACGGTGCTAAACACCGCCTCCGAAGGCTTGAGGGTGCTGTCGGTGCTAATCGCACCTGTCATGCCAAAAGCAACTGCAAAGCTCTTTGCCGCAATTGCACCAGGGGAGGACTTGGCCAGTCAGAGCATTAGCAATGCTGCAAACTGGGGCCAGCTGAAGGTTGGCACCAAGTTTGCAGAATTGGAACCACTGTTCCCTCGCGTTGAGGACCAATGAGCGAACCGATTCGCACTCGCAACAGTTACGACGGCTCCAAGCCTGCGCACTACCCAGATCTTCCAGAGCCGCTAGAGCTGGGCACCTACGACAACCACACCCATCTTGAAATCGCAGATGGTGAGACTCCGATGTCGGTGTCTGACCACTTAGCTGCGATGAAGGAAGTGGGGATGCTCGGCGCTGTTCAGGTTGGGGTAACGCTCGAGAGTTCTATCTGGAGCGCAGAGGTTGCAAAGAGTGAGCCAATGCTGCTCGCGGCAGTAGCACTTCACCCCAACGAGGCACCGCTTTATGAAACTCGAGCAGAACTAGACGATGCAATCGCCAAGATTGCCGAGTTGGCAAAGCTGCCCAGAGTCAGGTCCATCGGCGAAACCGGGTTGGATTTCTTTCGCACTCAGGGCCAGGAAGCGCTGGAGGCTCAGGCCCACTCATTTGAGCAGCACATTGAAATTGCAAAGCAAAATGACATTGCGCTGATGATTCACGACCGTGAGGCCCACGAGAACGTGGTCGCGACGCTGAAGCGAGTCGGCGCTCCTGACCGAGTGGTATTTCACTGCTTCTCCGGGGACGTGGAGCTCGCGGAAATCTGCCAGGAGAACGGCTGGTATTTGTCTTTCGCGGGAAACATCACCTTCAAGAAAAACCAGCACCTCAGAGATGCCCTAACCTCGGTATCTCCCGAGCTACTTCTTATCGAAACCGATGCACCATTTTTGACACCGGAGCCGATGCGCGGTCGCCCCAACGCTCCTTATCTTGTCCCTCACACCCTGCGTTACATCGCTGAACTAATGCAGTGGGATGTCACCAAACTTGCAAAGCAGTTCAACACCAATACCGAGCGGGTTTATGGGCTTTGGTCCGAGGGGCTGAACTAAGTGTTAGGCGCAGCAGAGATTAGAGAGCTTGCCGAAAAGCTCGAGGTTCGCCCAACAAAAAAGCTGGGCCAGAACTTTGTTATTGACCCCAACACAATCCACCGAATTGTTGCCGCAGCGAATCTGACCCCAGAGGATCTGGTTGTTGAAATCGGCCCGGGGCTTGGTTCGCTGACGCTGGGAATCTTGGCCCAGGTTCCAAGGGTGATCGCGGTTGAGGTCGATTCGAACCTCGCAGCTGAGTTGCCGGTAACTGTGAAGAGGCATGCCCCAGAGGGGACAATCGATCTGGTTATTGCTGATGCCCTGAAGGTCACCGAGCTTCCTGGTACTCCAACGGCCTTGGTTGCCAACCTGCCATACAACATCTCTGTGCCAGTTCTTTTGCACTTCCTAGAGACCTTCCCCAGTATTCAGAAGGGCTTGGTGATGGTGCAGGCGGAGGTCGCTCACCGACTAGCTGCTGGCCCAGGCTCAAAGGATTACGGAGTGCCGAGTTTGAAGCTTGCCTGGTATGGCAAGGCAAGAATGGCAGGCAATGTGGCAAGAAGTATCTTCTGGCCAATCCCGGGCGTGGACTCCGCGCTGGTCTTTTTTGACACCAGTGCGAACCGCGATCAGTCATTGAGGCAGAACGTCTTCGATGCAATCGACCAGGCTTTTCTGCAAAGACGCAAAACTCTCCGTCAGGCCCTAGCCGGTTATGCGGGTTCGGCGCAGGCAGCCGAGGAATTGCTGATTCGAGCCGGCGTTAGTCCGCAGGCCAGGGGCGAGCAACTGAACATTGACGATTTCATAGCGATTGCGAGTGCAAAGTGATTACAGCAAAGGCCCAGGGCAAGATCAATCTAGTTTTCCAGGTTGGTCCAGTTCGTCCGGACGGTTACCACGATGTTGCGAGCATCTACCAGGCGCTGATGCTCGAGGAAACCGTTTCGGTTGAGCCAAGTGATTCTTGGGTTGTTGAGGCAACCGGCAGGGTCCCAGGAATTGAGCTGGTTCCAACTGGCGAGGACAACCTGGTTGTGGTTGCAGCCAAGGCGTTGGCTGAGCACGTTGGGATTACGACTCCGCAACCGATGAAGTTCACGATTTTGAAGCAGATTCCAGTTGCTGGAGGAATGGCAGGCGGCAGTGCAGATGCCGCAGCAGCTTTGGTTGCTCTCAACCAGGCCTGGGAGTTGGGGTTGAGTGCTGAGGAGCTTGCGGTTGTCGGAGCAAAGATTGGAGCGGATGTCCCCTTTGCGCTTCTGGGTGGCACTGCCTTTGGCACTGGCACCGGCACTGAGCTAACCAAGTTGGAGAATCAAAAAGAGCTGCACGTGATTTTGATCTTCTCTGATGCTGGTCTTTCCACCAAGACTGTCTTTGAGTCCTTCGATCAGGTTTGGCCTGAAGGAGACGATGTTGATTTGGAGCTAGCCAGTAACTACCACGACCAAATCGGCTACAACTCTCTTCTGCCAGCAGCACTCGCGCTTAGGCCTGAGTTGGCTCAGCTTTTGGAGCTTAACTTTGGACTCAATGGCGGCTACCTCTCTGGCTCAGGCCCCACCGTCTGGTTCTACTCCGAGTCCTATCCAAAGGCTTTGGGCGCATTCGAGATGGTCAAGGCATTTGGCTACAAGGCAATCCTCACCAGGACCAGCCCACTGGGTGCGAGGCTCGCCTAGTGGCTCACCTACTTGGAGCAGAGCAAATTGTTCTCGAGTTTCCAACCAAAGAGGTTTTCTCCGGCATAACCATCGGCCTCAATGAGGGCGATCGGGTTGGAATTGTTGGACGAAACGGTGATGGCAAGTCAACGCTTCTAAAGATCCTTTCAAAGCAGCTTGAGCCTGATAGCGGTCGCGTCACTTGGCGCGGCGGATTGCGAATCGGCTACCTCACTCAAACCGACAAGATCGACGACAAGCTCTCCATTGCGCAGGCCGTGGTGGGGGACCGGCCAGAGTATGAGTGGGCTTCGGACTCCAAGATCCGCGATGTTCTAAACGGGCTTTTGGGTGATCTCGATTGGGAACAGTTGGTCGGTTCCCTCTCTGGAGGCCAGCGCCGCAGGGTTGCCCTGGCTGCGCTATTGGCCGGTGAATACGACGTTGTGATGCTTGATGAGCCAACCAACCACCTGGATGTCGAGGGTGTTGCCTGGCTTGCCGAGCACCTTCGCGTGCGCTGGACCCGCGGCAGTGGCGGTTTGCTGGTTGTCACCCACGACCGTTGGTTCCTGGACGCTGTTTGCAACCTAACCTGGGAGGTTTACGGCGGCAAGATCGAACCATTTGAGGGCGGCTATGCCGCTTACGTCCAACAGCGTGCCGAGCGAAACCGTCAGGCTGCCTCCAGCGAAGCAAGAAGGCAAAACGTGCTTCGCAAGGAGCTTGCCTGGCTGGGCCGCGGTGCTCCGGCAAGAACTGCAAAACCAAAATTTCGTATCGATGCAGCGCTTGAGCTGATTGCCAACGAACCTCCGCCAAGAGACACCCTCGAGCTTTCCAAGCTGGCGACAACTCGCTTGGGCAAACAGGTTGTAGACATCGAGGATGTCAGCTACTCAACCCCAGATGGCAACCAAATCTTTGATGACATCACGCTTCGGCTAGGCCCTGGCGATCGCATTGGCTTGGTCGGCGCCAATGGTGCCGGCAAGACCACTTTGATTGGGCTGATTACAGGAGCACTCAAGCCCAGCCATGGTCGAATCAAGATTGGCCAGACGGTGAAGTTTGCGACTCTGAGCCAGGACATCAGAGAGCTTGATGAGTTTGCCAACGAGCGAATCTTCCAGATGATCAAGCGCGAAAAGACCACCTTCTTGGTTGGCAAAAAGGAAATCGGCACGGGTCAACTTGTTGAACAGCTTGGATTTGACTCGGCCCAGCTTCAAACACCTATCTCTGATCTCTCAGGTGGTCAGCGCAGAAGATTCCAGCTGCTGAGGCTGCTATTCACCGAGCCAAACGTTTTGATTTTGGATGAGCCAACCAACGACCTCGATACCGATATGTTGGCTGCGATGGAAGACCTTTTGGACACTTGGCCCGGCACCATGATCGTGGTTTCACACGACCGTTACCTGCTTGAGCGCGTGACCGACCAGCAGTATGCGATCTTGGGGGATGGCAAGGTGCGCCACCTAACCCGAGGCATTGATCAGTTCCTGGAGCTTCGCAAGGGCATGAAGCCAAGTAGCGAGCCCGTGAAATCGGCTGCCGTCTCGGGGCTCTCCGGTGCAGAGCGCAGAAACTTAGAGAAGGAGCTTGGTCGTCTAGACCGAGCTGTGAAGAAGGGCAAGCTAGAGCTCGAAGCTCTCAACCTAGAGTTTTCGCAGGCTGATCAGTCCAACTACGAGCTACTCGGGGAACTCAGTGCCAAGCAGTCCAAGTTGGCAGCCGAAATCGCAATCAATGAAGACCTTTGGTTGGAGACTTCAACAAAACTTGAGGGCTAACCGCCTTGCTTCTGGCAGACTATGTACCGAGGTCCGATAGGGCCTTGTTCCGCTCTGGTGTAACGGCAGCACGGCGCTCTTTGGAGGCGTCCGGTATAGGTTCGAATCCTATGGGCGGAGCTAGCAAGGAGGGGCTATGAGCAATCTAGCTGCAGTAGTGCTGGCCGCGGGTGAGGGTACCCGAATGAAGTCGGCAACCCCAAAGGTGCTCCACAAAATCGCAGGCCTCGAGCTCTTGGGCCACGTTCTCTCCACTGCCAACTCACTTGGAGCCCAAAAGGTAGTTTGCGTTTTGCGTCACGAGATTGAGCGAATCTCAAACTACGTCAATGCCTTCTACCCAAATGTTGAGATTGCCGAACAGGATGCAGTTCCTGGAACCGGGCGTGCGGTTGAGGCCGCACTTCAGCAGATCCAGGGCTTTGTTGGCGATGTGGTGGTGCTCTCTGGAGATGTTCCACTTTTGGATGTGCAAAGCATCACTGAGTTGGTCGAACTTCACCGCGCCAAAGGTAACGCCGGCACCTTGGTTTCCACTCACCTTGCGAACCCCAATGGTTATGGCCGTATCGTGCGCGACCGCGGCGAGCTGGTTGGCATTGTGGAGCAGAAGGATGCCTCAGAGGAAGAGCGCGAGATTCAAGAAGTAAACGCTGGCGTTTACATCTTTGATGCTAAAAAGCTCTCCAATGCTCTGACAAAGGTGACCACCCAAAATGCCCAGGGTGAGAAGTACCTCACCGATGTCATTGGGCTGCTGATTGCCTCCGGGGAATCAGTTTCCGCACACCAGATCCAAGATCACTGGCTGGTAGCTGGCATTAACGACCGCGTTCAGCTGAGCGAGGTCGGAGCAGAGCTAAACCGAAGGATCGTTCAGGCTTGGCAGTTGGCCGGTGTGACAATTCAGGAGCCGCAGAGCACCTGGATTGATGTGACGGTTTCGCTTGCCAGAGATGTGACACTTCTACCTTCGGTGAGACTGCAGGGACTATCTCAGGTTGGAACCGGCTCAACCATTGGTCCAGACTCCACGCTCACCGATGTGACAGTCGGAGAGAACGTAAAGCTCTCTCGTTCCGATGTGACTGCAGCCAAGATTCACTCTGGGGCAAATGTCGGACCATTTGCCTTCATTAGACCCGGCACCGAACTTGGCGAGGACGGCAAGATCGGTGCATTTGTTGAGACCAAGAACGCACAAATTGGAAGCGGGGCAAAGGTGCCACACCTGAGCTACGTGGGAGATGCCACCATCGGTGAGGGCAGCAACATCGGTGCTGGAACCATCTTTGCCAACTATGACGGCATCAATAAACACCGCACTGAGGTCGGTTCTCACGCCAGAACCGGATCTGGAAACGTGTTTGTTGCCCCGGTAAAGATTGGTTCTGGAGCCTATACGGCAGCAGGTTCGACTATCCGTCGAGACGTCGAGCCAGGGGCGCTAGCATTGAACCCAACACCACAAAAAAATCTGGCCGGCTGGGTACTTGAGAATCGACCAGGTTCAAAATCCGCTCAAGCAGCGACCGATACGGAGTAGCGATGGCAATCGAGAAGTCCGCCAGCAAGACACTAGTCATCGCGAGTGGGCGCGCCCATCAAGACTTAGCTCAAGAGGTGGCGGAGATTCTCGGCACCGAGGTGGTTCCAACCACCGCCTACGACTTTGCAAATGGTGAAACATTCGTGCGTTACGAGCGCAGTGTGCGCGGCGTAGACGCCTTCATCATTCAGTCTCACCCCCAGCCAATCAACCACTGGATCATGGAGCAGCTGCTCATGATTGATGCCATGAAGCGCGCCAGTGCGAAGCGCATCACAGTGGTAGCTCCCTTCTTTCCATACGCCCGCCAGGACAAGAAGCACAAGGGTCGTGAGCCAATCTCTGCCCGACTAATGGCCGATTTGTTCAAGGCCGCAGGCGCAGACCGACTGATGTCGGTAGACCTTCACACGCCTCAGATTCAGGGCTTCTTTGATGGTCCGGTAGATCACCTCTGGGCGCTTCCGATGTTGGCCGATCACATTGCCGCAACCTTCGGAACCGATAACCTCACCGTGGTTTCTCCAGACTCTGGTCGCGTTCGCGTGGCTGACATCTGGGCAGACCGACTTGGCACACCACTGGCCATCGTTCACAAGCGTCGCGATCCAGACAAGCCAAACCAGGTTCAGGTGAACGAAATTGTTGGAGCAGTAGATGGTCGGGACTGCATCTTGGTTGACGACATGATTGACACCGGCGGCACCATCTTGGCAGCAGCCAAAGCCCTAAAGGCAAACGGTGCTCGCAAGGTAATCGTTGCTGCAACCCACGGCGTCTTCTCTCACCCAGCGGTTGAGAGACTCAGCGATCCAGTGATCGACTCTGTGGTTGTAACCAACACCTTGCCGATCACCCCAGACAAAGAGTTTGCAACGCTGACCGTGCTATCGATTGCACCGCTGATTGCCAAGGCTATTGCTGCTGTCTTCTATGACGACTCAGTCAACTCGCTGTTCCCAGGTCACGCTTAGTCTCTAGCTAGCGCAACCAAAACAAATCCGTTAGGCTTTGGGTCGCAGCGGCGAGGGGCACCAAGGTGCCCGTAATCGACGGGGTCCTTTTCCTCGCCATGACTACTAGAGGAAAAAGATGTCCGAGATCAAGATGGTTGCAACCCTCCGCGAGAACTTTGGTAAGGGTGCAGCACGTAAGCTCCGTGCAGCAGGTCAGACTCCAGCCGTTATTTACGGCCACGGCAACGCAACCCGCCACATTTCACTTCCTGCCCACGAGATCCGCCTAGCACTTCGCCACAAGAACGCCCTTTTGGAGCTAAACCTTTCCGGCAAGACCGAGCTGGTTCTAGTAAAGATGGCTTCCAAGGACCCTGTCACCCAGATCATCGAGCACGTCGACCTAGTTGAGGTTGTAAAGGGCGAGAAGGTCCACGTTGAGGTTCCAGTCCACATCGTCGGAGAGCCCTTCAGCGGAACCGTTGTTGACCTCGAGCACAAGTCAGTCAGCCTAGAGGCTGAGGCAACCCACGTTCCTGAGTTTGTTGAGCTTCACATCTCAAAGGATGCTCAGGCAGGACACCACTACCTTGCTAGCGACATCACCCTTCCAGCAGGAGTGAAGATGGAGCTTCCAGCTAACGAGCTAGTTGCATCGGTAGTTGAGACCAGAGGTGGCGCAGCAGAGGTAGCTCCAGCTGCTGAGTAACCAGTTGTTTTTGATAGTTGGGCTCGGGAACCCCGGGCCCAACTATCAGCACAACCGCCATAACGTCGGGCAGATGGTGCTCGATGAGCTGGCAAGGCGCATGGGAGCCTCATTCAATTCCCACAAAACCTCCTCGCAAATAGCCGAGGGAAGACTCAATCAATCAAAGGTCGTGCTCGCTAAGAGCAACGGCTACATGAATACCTCTGGCACTCCGGTAGCTGCCCTCTGCAAATTCTTTTCCGTCGAACCAGATCAGCTGATTGTGGTTCACGATGAACTCGATATTCCATTTGGTGAGCTGAGAACTAAGTTCTCGGGCGGCCACGCTGGCCACAACGGCCTACGCGACATCATCGCTCATCTCGGTAACGACTATCACCGAGTCCGCTTCGGCATCGGCAGACCTCCAGGACAGATGGAAGTCAGTGACTTTGTGCTGCAGAACTTTTCAACTGCAGAGCGCAAAGAGCTGGATGTGCTGATTGCCCTGGCTGCCGACAAAGTAGAAGAGCTAGTAGCGCCTAAACTTCTCCAGTGACCCTCCGTCCGCTGATTCAGTTGGTGGGTCAGTCGCACCCGATTTTGGAGCTTGGTAAGACCAAGAAGCTCCCAGCAACCCTCTTTTCACCAGCTAACACCCACGGTATTGCTGTTGCCGCACTGGCTAAAACCGGGGGAGTTCACCTTGTCGTCGTGCCAACATCCAGGCAGGCCGAAGAGATTTCAACAACCCTCAGGGAGCTAGCCGAAGAGGTTGAGGTTATCGAGTTGCCCTCCTGGGAAACCCTGCCTCACGAGCGGCTCTCACCCTCCGCAGAAACCATTGGCCGCAGGCTCAGGGCTCTGCACCGCATGCACGAGGTTCGCACCAAGGTGGATCACCCGGTGGTGATCCTGCTCTCAATCCGAGCAGCGTTGCAGCCGGTGATCGGAGGATTAGAGGATCACCCGCCATTCACTTTGGACCGAGGCAAGAATTACCTGCTCCCTGAGCTGGGCCTCAAGTTGATTGAGCTTGCCTACGACCGAGTTGACATGGTCACAAAGCGTGGGGAGTTTGCCATCAGGGGTGGCATTTTGGATGTCTTTCCAACTACTTCGGAGCACGCGCTCCGACTCGAATTCTTTGGTGATGAGCTTGAGGACATTCGAGAGTTTTCAGTCTCTGACCAGCGCTCGATTCCATCAAATGTGAACCAGATCGAGCTCTACGCAGCCCGCGAGTTGCTCATCACTCCCGCCGTCGCGCAGAAGGCTCGCGAGATGGCAAGTGAGTTCCCAAACCTCAAAGAAATGCTCGAGAAGATTTCCAATGGCATTCCTGCTGAGGGCATGGAGTCACTCGCTCCAGTGCTGGTTTCCAAGCTTGGCCCAGT
>CAZQHT010000021.1:0-15553 GCA_964593635.1 uncultured Aquiluna sp. | reverse complement strand
GCGCACTTGACTGGGGGTCAAGGGGTCGTGGGTTCAAATCCCGCCAGCCCGACTCATTCGCCACATTCGGAGCCCCGAGGCAAAACATTGAAAGAGAGTTGCTTTGGCTAAGGTTCCGATTTCATTCGAGGTCTACCCTCCTCGATCAATTGAGTCTGCGCCTGCGCTCTATGAAGCTATCGATCGCCTAGCCGAGCTTGACCCGAGCTTTATCTCTGTGACTTTTGGGGCAGGTGGGTCTGAAACCAAGAACTCTCTCGAGGTTCTCGGCTACATCAAAGAGGCTGGAGTAAACCCACTAGCTCACCTAACTTGCGCGGGAACAACATCAGAGACTGCCAGCGCACTCGTTCAGGAATTCTTGGATGCCGGCATCACTGACTTCTTGGCCCTTCGGGGAGACCTGCCTCAGGGGCAGCACGACCTACCCAAGGACAGCCTCAGCACCGCTGCCGAACTGGTCCACCTAATCGCTCAGGTTCGAACCGAGCCAGGCAAGACGGCTGTTGCTGCATTTCCCAATGGTCACCCAGAGTCCGGTGAGAACAGATCTGATGTGGCTGCACTTCTGGCAAAGCAGGCTGCGGGAGCGGACTACGCCATCACCCAACTCTTCTTTTATGCCAAGGACTACTTCGACTTTGTCTCGCTCGCACAGTCCTCAGGCGTGACCATTCCGATTGTGCCTGGGATCATGCCAATCATTTCTCCAAAGCGACTAGAGCGAGTTATCGACCTGACCGGGGAGCGCAACCCAACCGACTTCGCAGAACTATTGCAAAGCGCCGATGATGCAGCTGGTCGAGTCGAGGTTGGCATCAATTGGGCGGCAAATCTAGTCGCTGAGCTGGTCGAGGCTGGGGCTCCAGGCATTCACCTATACGCCTTCAACGAGTTCGAACGGGTAACCGAGGTGCTCAGGCGAGCCAAGCTCGTTTAGCCAGCTTGCGAGCATAGAATCTGCTCATGAGCTTGAGTAAAGAACTGCGCAGCGTTCCAAACTTGCTCAGCCTGCTTCGACTGGTGATGGTGCCAGTCTTCCTTTATCTGCTGCTCATCGACCAATTTGTTTGGGCCTTAGTTGTGTTGGCGGTTGCAAGCTTCACTGACTGGCTGGACGGCTTTATCGCCCGCAAGTTCAATCAGATAACTGAATTGGGCAAGGTCTTGGATCCGGCTGCCGACCGACTCTTCATTTTGGCCAGCTTGATTGGCCTAACGGTGAATGGAAACATCCCAGCATGGCTCGCTGTCATCATCATTGCTCGAGATGTAATGCTGTTAGCCGTTTACCCAGTTCTGGCTAGCCACGGCTACGGGCCTCTTCCGGTCCACTTCCTGGGGAAAGCCGGCACCTTCGCTCTGCTTTACGCCCTGCCTCTACTACTGATGGCGGATATCTTTCCGAGCGCACAATTCATTGTTTTGCCACTTGCTTGGGGCTTCGCATACTGGGGAGTTGCGCTCTATTGGGTAGCGGGATTCATGTATGTGAACCAAGTTAGAAAATTGGTGTCATCGGGTACCTAAACATCCCCTAACATTGTGATTCTAGGGAGGGGAAATCCGATGATTCAGCCACAAGACGAGACAGCTCGTTTCGCTGAAGACATCATCCCCAATGACACCCAGCTAAGCGCCGAAGAGCAATCAGCAATCTCCGCACTGCCAAAGAATTCAGCGCTACTAATTGCCCAGCGCGGCCCATCCTCCGGATCCAGATTCCTGCTTGACCAGGACTTGACCCTCGCAGGTCGCCACCCAAACGCTGACATCTTCCTCGATGATGTGACAGTTTCCAGAAGGCACGTTGAGTTCGTTCGTTCAAACGGTGGCTTTGAAGTTCGAGACCTTGGGTCTATGAACGGCACCTATCTAAATGGCGCAAGAGTGGAAACATCCATCCTCAGTAGCGGAGACGTCGTCCAGGTTGGCAAGTATCACCTCACTTTCTTTGTTGGGGGGAACTAGGCCGTGGAAAACACCGTTAGAAGAATTGCCGATCACAAGCTCTACACAATTGGCCAGGTGCTGACTGTTCTAAAGCCTGAGTTTGGCGATCTGACTCCATCAAAGCTTCGCTTTTTGGAAGACCAAGGGCTAATCACTCCAGAGCGAACTGACTCCGGTTACCGAAAGTACTCAGAGAACCAAATCGAGCGACTCACAATCGTGCTGACTTTGCAGCGTGACCAGTACCTGCCGTTGAAAGTCATCAAGGAGCACCTCGATGAAATCGACGCAGGTAGAGCACCGCTACTGCCACAGGCAACCCCTGCGTCGCTGCGCAAGGGACAGCGCTTCTCGACCGCTCAGCTAAAGGCTGAGACCGGCATAACTGACTTGGCATTTCGCGAGGGAGCAGAGCTTGGACTCTTTGGTGTCCAGCCGCACTCCTCGCACGAGGTTGAGATTGCCTTTGCACTTGTTGGGCTTGAGCAGTTTGGCATCCAGCCTCGTCACCTTAGGGGTCTGAAGTCAGCTGCGGAGCGCGAGGTTGCAATCATCACCGGTGTCACCGAGCCGGTATTGCGCAAGAAGGCTCCTGAGTCTGCAGCTAGGGCTGCTCACATCGCCCGTGAAATCGCGGAACGCTTCGGCGCGATCCGAGGACACCTAATCTCTGAAGCAATCGACGAAATCGAACGCTAGATTCCGACACGCCGAGGCTGTGGAGTAACCCTAAAGTACAACTTGAAGGCAGACTTAACAAACCGTTAAGAAGGAGTGGCACGTGGACTACGAATCCGGGATGCTCTTTACCGATGGTCTGCCTGCGCAGGACATCGGTTACAGAGGCGCATCTGCTGCCGCAGCCGCAGGTATTTCATACCGCCAGCTGGACTACTGGGACCGCACCGCACTTGTGATTCCGAGCATTCAAACTGCTACCGGATCTGGCTCTCAGCGTCTTTACTCTTTCCGGGACATCTTGGTTCTAAAGCTAGTGAAGCGCCTTTTGGACACTGGAGTTTCACTTCAGCAGATCCGACTAGCTGTTGAGCAGCTCAGGGCTTCGGGCATCAACGACCTAACCAACACCACACTGATGTCTGATGGGGCAAGGGTTTACCTCTGCACCTCGCAGGATGAGGTCATCGACCTTTTGGGCCAAGGCCAGGGTGTCTTTGGAATTGCTGTTGGTCGAGTGCTTCGTGAGGTTGAGGCGACTTTGGTTGACTTTGCTGCCGAGGAAGCTAACGCTCAGGATGAGCTGGCTCTAAGAAGAGCCCGCAAGATTTCCTAACGGCCGAACCAGCGCTTTTTCTTTACTTCTCTTCTAGTCTCAGGTTCCTGGGGGATGAATTCTGCAATCGGGCTTGCGACACCCCTGGTAGCGCGGCCAACCACTCCAACGCGGTCTCGCTTGGCATCTCCGCGGTCCATGTCAGCTAGCGCTCCCGCTAATAGCCAATCAAAGCCCTTTGCAACTTCCGCTGCGCCTTCGGCTGGCCAGGCGTGAATCGGACGGGCGGCTCCGGTTGACTGCTGGATGGCTGCTCGCTCTTCGAAGTAGGGCATCAATAGCTGCTCGCCAAACATGTCCTTGAGTTCCTTCAAGCGGTAGTCGTGTTCGTTTGACTGCGGACGCAGTCGGTTTACCACAACGCCCAGTAGCTGAAGTCTTGGGGTTAGCTTCGCGCTGATTTCCGCAATGGCCTTGCGTGCTCGGTCCGCAGCAATCACCGAGTAGAGCGATGGCTCAGTTACGACGATCACTCGGTCGGAAGCTACCCAGGCAGTTCGGGTGAGGGCATTGATTGAAGGGGGAGTGTCGATGATGACTAGGTCGTATTCGTCTTCAATCTGGGTCAAAACTTCTTCGAGTTTCCAAACATCTGAAACGGTTGGAGCTGGGTTATCAAGCAATAGGGATCTGGGGGAACCGACCATGACATCCATCTTGGTTCCGGTGTGCCAATCGGATGATGCGATTGCCCTGCGGATGATTTGAATCTTCGGAGTTTGCAACACCTCGGCAACCGATGCGCCGAAATCACTGGTTACTGCAAGACCGCTAGTGGCATCGCACTGCGGGTCAAGATCGATTAGAAGGGTGTTTAGTCCCTTGTTGAGTGCCGCTGAGGCTAGGCCGAGGGCCACCGTGGTTTTACCCACTCCGCCCTTTAGAGAGCTCACGCTAAGAACATGCACTGTATTAGGCTACCTACTTATACGCAGCGTGGCGTTATCTGAGCCCTAGTTTCAGTGAGGACCCACATGTTCAAGAAAATTCTGGTCGCAAACCGCGGTGAAATCGCGGTACGTGCGTTCCGCGCTGCCTACGAGACAGGCGCTCAAACAGTCGCCGTCTATCCATACGAGGACAGAAACTCGGTTCATCGCCTGAAGGCCGATGAGGCATATGAGATCTCAGCCGATGGCTCGCCAGTGCGCGCCTATCTCAGCGTTGAGGAAATGATTCGAGTTGCAAAGCTCTCCGGTGCTGACGCAATTTACCCGGGTTATGGCTTTCTATCCGAAAACCCAGAGCTAGCACGTGCTGCAAAAGCTAATGGGATTACTTTCGTCGGACCCGCTCCTGAGGTTTTGGAACTAGCTGGAGACAAAGTAAACGCCAAGGCTGCGGCTATTCGCGCCGGTGTACCAGTCTTGGCATCAACCCAGTCTTCGGATGACGTAAGGGTTCTAATCCCGCAGGCAGAGTCAATCGGCTACCCACTATTTGTGAAGGCAGTTGCCGGTGGTGGTGGAAGGGGTATGCGCAAGGTTGACAGCGCTACTGAGCTATCTGGAGCCCTCGAAGCTGCCATGCGTGAAGCCGGCAGTGCGTTTGGGGACCCAAGGGTCTTTTTGGAGCAGGCCGTTATTCGACCTCGCCACATCGAGGTTCAGATTCTGGCCGACACCTTCGGAAACATCATTCACCTCCACGAGCGCGACTGCTCGATCCAGCGCAGGAACCAGAAAGTTGTGGAGATAGCTCCAGCACCACTTTTGGATGACACCCTGCGTCAGCAGTTGTTTAGGGATGCCGTTGCATTTGCCAAGGAGATTGGCTACCAAAACGCAGGAACCGTTGAGTTTCTAATTGACACCGTTGGCCCAAACAAGGGCAAGCACGTCTTTATCGAGATGAACCCTCGAATTCAGGTTGAGCACACCGTCACCGAAGAGGTGACAGATGTTGACCTGGTGCAATCTCAGCTGAGAATTGCCGCGGGTGAATCTTTGGCTGACCTGGGCCTTACCCAGGAGTCGATTAAGCCTCACGGGTTTGCTCTGCAGTGCAGAATCACAACCGAAGACCCAGCCGCTGGCTTTAGGCCTGACACCGGGATGATCACCACCTACCGATCACCCGGTGGTGCAGGTATTCGTCTCGATGGTGGAACTGTGACAACCGGTGCCGAGGTATCGCCACACTTTGATTCGATGCTGGTCAAGCTCATCACCAGAGGCAGGGATTTTGAGTCTGCTGTGAATCGAGCAAAGCGTGCCTTGGCTGAGTTCAGAATTCGTGGAGTCGCAACCAACATTAAGTTCCTGCAGGCAGTTCTTGCAGACGAGACCTTCGCAACAGGTGACCTGTCCACTCACTTCATTGACGAGCGACCTGAGTTGATGCTCGGAAAAGCCTCTCAAGACCGAGGAACCAAGGTGGTTCAGTGGCTAGCCGAGGTGACGGTGAACAAGCCCTTCGGTGAGCGCGGCGACAAAGTTGACCCAGAACTAAAGCTCCCCACCATCCGAATCGACACCCCAGCCCCGCATGGCTCGAAGCAACTGCTAACCGAGCTTGGACCAGAGGGCTTTGCCAAGTGGTTGCGCGCTGAGCCAAAGGTGAGGGTTACCGACACCACCTTTAGGGACGCTCATCAGTCACTGCTTGCCACTCGAGTCAGAGGTAAAGACCTGATCGCAGCCGGCCCTTACGTTGCCAGGATGACTCCGGAGCTTTTATCAGTAGAAGCCTGGGGCGGAGCTACCTATGACGTCGCACTGCGCTTCTTGGGCGAGGACCCATGGGAGCGTCTTGCCGCATTGCGCGCAGCGGTGCCAAACATTTGTATCCAGATGTTACTTCGCGGTCGCAACACAGTTGGCTACACCCCTTACCCAGAAGAGGTAACAAGGGCCTTCGTGGTTCAGGCTGCAAAAACCGGCGTTGACATCTTCCGCATCTTTGATGCTCTAAACGATGTCAGCCAGATGGAGCCAGCGATTCGCGCTGTCCGCGAGCTAACCAGCTCAGTTGCTGAGGTTGGCATTACCTACACCGCCAACCTGCTGGATCCCAACGAAAAGCTCTACACCCTTGATTACTACCTGGATCTTGCTCAGCAGATGGTTGATGCCGGTGCACACATCCTTGCCATCAAGGACATGGCCGGGCTGTTGCGACCTCAAGCGGCAAAGATCTTGGTGACTGCTCTAAGAGAGCGATTCAGCCTTCCAGTTCACCTGCACACTCACGACACCGCGGGTGGTCAGCTGGCAACATTGATTGCAGCAATTGAGGCCGGCGTGGATGCAGTTGACGTTGCATCGGCTCCGATGGCAGGCACCACCTCACAGCCTTCTGCTTCCGCATTGGTTGCGGCGCTCGCCAACACCGATTACGACACTGAAATCAACCTCGACTCAGTGACTGACCTAGAACCCTACTGGGAGGCAGTCCGCAAGGTTTACTCACCATTTGAGTCAGGACTGCCTGGCCCAACCGGTCGTGTCTATCGCCACGAGATTCCGGGAGGTCAGCTCTCTAACCTTCGCCAACAGGCAATTGCCCTTGGCCTTGGCGACCGTTTCGAGCTAATCGAAAAAATGTATGAAGAGGCGAACCGAATCATGGGTCGCCCGCCAAAGGTGACGCCATCCTCGAAGGTTGTGGGCGACCTGGCTCTGCACCTGGTAGCGGTTGGAGCGGATCCGAAGGACTTCGAGGCGAACCCTCAGAACTACGACATCCCTGATTCAGTAGTTGGATTCATGGCCGGTGAGCTTGGAGACCTTCCAGGAGGATGGCCCGAGCCTTTCCGCAGCAAGGTCCTTGCTGGCAGAAACCCAGACATAAGCATCAAGCCAATCAGTGCTGAGGATTCAGAGAAGTTGAGCTCCACCGATGACTCATTGGTCCAGGCAACCCTGAACCGACTGCTCTTCCCAGCCCCAACTAAAGAGTTCGAGAGACTGCGCAACCAGTACGGCTCACTGGACAACGTTTCGACCGTGGATTACCTATACGGCCTTCAGGTTGAAGAAGAGCATGTTGTCGAACTGAGCAAGGGCCTTCAGCTCTTCCTTTCACTTGAAGCTATTGGCGAGCCAGACAGCAAGGGCTTCCGATCGGTAATGGCTAAGCTCAACGGTCAACTACGTCCAGTCACAGTTCGGGATTACAGCATCGCGGCTTCCTCCTCGTCAGCCGAAAAAGCAGACCCTTCAAACCCTGGTCACGCAGCAGCTCCCTTCACTGGAGTTGTCACGCCAAAGGTGGCGGTTGGTGATGTCGTGGTGATCGGTCAGCCGATTGCGACCATTGAAGCCATGAAGATGGAGGCCAACATTCAGGCGGCGGTTGGGGGCAAGGTCGTCAGGCTTGGCGTCTCTGGCCCTACTCCGGTTGAGGGTGGAGATCTCATCGCGGTGATCGAGTAGTCCGCTTCTCAGTTGGATTAGCCAGGGTTTAGAGATGACAGTAAGAGAGATTCGGCTCTACGGAGACCCGGTGCTGCGCTCGCCCTGCGACCAAGTGACTGACCTCTCCAAAGTTGCAGCCCTGGTGCAAGACCTGCTCGAGACGACCCAGGTTCCAGGTCGTGCCGGAGTAGCTGCGAACCAAATTGGAGTGGGGCTTCGAGTCTTTGCCTACAACGTCAATGGCGAGCTGGGCTACCTGATTAACCCCGAGTTGGTTGAGCTCTCTGGCGAAGAAGTTTTGGTTGAAGAGGGCTGCCTTTCGGTCCCTGGTCTTTGGCACAAAACTCCAAGGTTCGAGCACGCCACCGCTCGTGGTCTCCAGCTAGATGGCACTACCAAGGAGGTCTCGGGCTCTGGGCTTATGGCACAGGCTTTGCAGCACGAGTGCGATCACCTAGAGGGCAAGGTCTATATAGAAAAACTGCTCCCTGAGCAACGCAAAGAAGCTTTGCGTGAACTCAGAGAGCAGCCCTGGTTTCTGAAGGTTT
The DNA here is from genome assembly GCA_964593635.1 of uncultured Aquiluna sp. Taxonomy (GTDB): domain Bacteria; phylum Actinomycetota; class Actinomycetes; order Actinomycetales; family Microbacteriaceae; genus Aquiluna. The sequence goes on along the minus strand of CAZQHT010000021.1, from coordinate 7,400 downwards.
AGTTGTAAATCCGATCCACGTAGATGGAGAAGTCACTCAAGACCGAAGCGCGCTTGATCTTGAGAGATGGGGTGAGGTGTCCGGATGCTTCGGTTAGCTCAACATCCAGAATCTCGAACTTCTTGATCTGCTCCGCGTTCGAGAAGAGTTTGTTCACCTCAGCCACCGCGCGCTCCAGCTCTTCTCTAATCTTTGGGTGCTTGGCCGCCTCGGCCAAGGTCAACTGCTCGGTAATGCCATTGTTCTTGGTCCAGACCGGAACCATCTCTGGGTCCAGGGAAATCAGGGCCGCAATGAATGGCTTGGCGTCTCCGATCACAACTACCTGTCCAACCAGCGGATGCGCTCTGATCGGATCTTCGATTGGCGCTGGGGCAACGTTCTTGCCTCCTGCGGTGACCAGCAATTCTTTCTTTCGACCCGTGATGGTTAGGAAGCCATCCTCATCAAGATTGCCGATGTCCCCGGAGCGGAACCAGTCGCCCTCAAATGCTTCGCGGGTGGCGGCTTCATTTCTCCAGTAACCGCGCATCACGTTGATGCCGCGCAACCAGATTTCGCCGTCGTCGGCAATCTTGATGCCGGTTCCAGGTAGAGCTCTTCCCACCTTGCCAATCTTCTGCCAGCTAACGCGGCCAATGACTGCTGCCGCTGCGGTTTCGGTTAGGCCGTAACCCTCTAGAACTACCAGTCCGACGGCACGGAAGAAGTGACCGAGACGCTCGCCCAAAGGTGCGCCGCCCGAAATCGCATACTCGACCCGGCCGCCCATAGCTGCGCGAAGCTTGGAGTAAACCAGCTTGTCAAACAGCTTGAACTTGACCTTCAGGCCAAGCGATGGACCCGCCTTGGTGTCCAGTGCTCTGGAGTAGGCGATAGCAACCTCGGCTGCGGCGCGGAAGATCTTGCCCTTGCCACCGGCCTCGGCGCGAAGTTCAGCTCCGTTGTATACCTTCTCGAAGACTCTAGGGACAGCCACCAGAATCGTTGGCTTGATAATCGGTAGCAAAGTCGCAACCTGCTTAGGGTCGGCTAGGTGCGCGACCCTGATGCCGGCGAAGATGCAAAGTGCTGAAACGTAGCGGCCAAGGATGTGTGCGAGCGGCAAGAACAGCACGGTGTTCTGCTTGTCGTTGGCAAGCTCAGGAATCTCTGCAGCTGCATTGCGACAGTGGTCCACGAAGCTCTTGTGGCTCAGCTCACAGCCCTTGGGGTTGCCGGTTGTGCCTGAGGTGTAGACGATTGTTGCCAGGTCTTGACCCTGCGCGTTGGTCCTTGCCGCTTCGAGGTCGCCATCTCCGATGACCTCACCGGATTTGCGCAGCGCAGCAAACTCTGGAGATTCGATTCTCCAGACCTGGGAGATGTTTGGGAGCTTGCCCTTCACCTCGTCAAACTTTGCTTTCAGGGCATCGTTCTCGGTGAAGAAGGCCACGGCGTCAGAGTTGGAAAGAATCCACTCGATTTGGGCAGGGGAGCTGGTCTCGTAGATGGGTACTGAGACTGCACCTGCGTACCAAATTGCAAAGTCAATCAAGATCCACTCGTAGCGAGTGCGGGACATGATTCCAATTGCCTGGCCGGGCTTGATGCCGGATGCAATGAGACCCTTGGCCAGTGATGCCACATCCTGCTGAAACTCAGCAGCCGTGACATTGAACCAACTGCCATCTGGCTTCTGGCGCTCGAAGAGCGGGTGGTTGGGAGTTAGCCTGGCGCGCTCTAGGAGCAAGTCCGTCACGTTCTCCGAGGGCTTTGAGGCAATTATTTGCGGGACATCATATGACTGCATTGATACTCCTGAGCTCTTTGAAGAAAACTTTAGGCACTTCACCCAGTTGCAGATGGTGATTTAACCAAGTTGATACCGTTTCGGGCCTAAAATCTAGGTTTACGCGTTAGGAGACGGCGTTTTGCTCGCAATCGGCATCGACATTGGTGGCACCAAGATTCTTGGCGCGCTGGTCGATGAGAGCGGGCACATTCTGCTGGAGGAGCGTGTTCCTTCTCCCGCTCAAGATCCGGACAAGATGGTTGAGGTTGTAGTAGCCCTAATCAAGAGTCTGACCGAGCAGGCCACCGAGGTGATTGTCGGAGTTGGGGTTGCCGCTGCCGGTTTCATCGATGCTGATCAATCAACGATTTTGTATGCACCAAATCTGAATTGGCGCCACGAGCCACTAAGGGAGAGGCTCCAGGCCCTGGTTCCGCACCGCGTGGTAATTGAAAACGATGCCAACGCCGCAGGCTGGGCCGAATACAAGTTCGGGGCTGGCAGAGGGGCCAAGGATATGGTGATGCTCACTCTTGGCACCGGAGTCGGAGGCGCAGTCATAGCCGATTACAAATTGCGCCGAGGTGGCTTTGGGATTGGTGGCGAACTCGGCCATGTGAAGGTTGTGCAGGATGGCAAGCAGTGTGGTTGCGGCCGCAAGGGCTGTGTCGAACAGTATGCGTCCGGGACCGCGGTCCTAAAGGCTGCAAAAAAGCTGGCCTCAAGCGATGGGCCGGCTGGCACGAGATTGCGTGAACTAAAAGAACAAAACGGTGAGCTCAACGGTCATCTGGTTTATCAGGCTCTACTCGAGGGGGACCAGGGTGCCCTGCAGGTGGTTTCAGAAGCTGGCGATTACCTAGGCCAGGCCATGGGAACCATCACTGCTGTTCTCGACCCTCAGATCTATGTGATTGGTGGTGGCCTTTCAGAAGCTGGCGAACTCATTCTCGAACCGATTCGCCAGGCTTTTTCAAAAGAACTTCCCGCAAGAGGTTTCCGACCAGAGGCAAAAGTTGTGGCAGCCAAGTTCAGCAATCAGGCTGGAGTTATCGGCGCAGCCGACCTAGCCCGCGAAACGCTTGGGTAAGCTTGAGCCAACGACTGGAGCAGAAGTGACCTACTTTTTTCTAAAGAACTTTGTTCTGGGTCCAATCCTGCAAATAATTTTCCGCCCTTGGATCCGAGGAAAGCACCATGTTCCAAAAACTGGCGGTGCAATTCTGGCCTCGAATCACCTTTCCTTTTCTGACTCCATCTTTCTTCCTTTGAAGGTATCGCGTCCGGTCACCTTCCTGGCAAAGAGTGACTACTTCACCGGCAAGGGACTAAAGGGTGCTCTAACGCGCTGGTTTTTCAAGGCGACCGGCCAGTTGCCGATCGATCGCTCCGGAGGCAAGGCCTCGGAGGATTCACTGAATACCGGCCTAGGAGTGCTGGAGCGCGGGCTACTGCTCGGCATCTACCCAGAGGGAACCAGGTCTCCCAATGGAAAGCTTTACCGCGGCAGAACTGGAATTGCACGCATGGCACTCGAGTCTGGAGTGCCAGTTATTCCAGTTGCAATGATTGATACCGAGAAGGTTCAGGCCATTGGCCAGAGCCTTCCGAGAGTGCGCCGAGTGGGCGTTGTCATGGGCGAGCCTTTGGACTTTTCCAGGTTTGCAGGTATGGAGGGCGAGCGCGCAGTGTTGCGGGCCGTGACCGATCGAATTGTCTACGAGGTCATGAGACTTTCGGGGCAAGAGTATGAAGACGTCTACGCCTCCACGGTTCGCAGCCGAATGGCACGTTAGGAGCAGTCGCATGAGTGACTTTGGATTGGATAACTACCTAAAGCTTGAAGCCAAGCAGCAGCCGAACTGGTATTCGCAGGATGTCTTGGCAGAGGTCAAGACTGAGCTAGCGAAGCAGCCGCCGCTAGTTTTCGCCGGTGAGGTAGACACCTTGCGCAAGCGCTTGGCAGAGGCTGCATCAGGCAACGCCTTCTTGCTCCAGGGTGGAGACTGCGCCGAAACATTCGTGGATGCAACCGCAGATCGAATCAGAAACCGAATCAAGACCGTGCTGCAGATGGCAGTCGTGCTGATGTATGGCTCTTCGCTGCCGGTAATCAAGATGGGTCGCATGGCTGGGCAGTTCGCCAAGCCTCGTTCCTCAGACGATGAAACTCGTGAGGGTGTAACCCTGCCCGCCTACCGAGGCGATGCTGTGAACAGCTACGAGTTCACCGCGGAGTCGAGACGCAATGACCCGCGCAGACTCATGCAGGCCTACAACACCTCTGCTAGCACGCTAAATCTGATCAGAGCCTTCACTACCGGTGGTTTTGCTGACCTTCGTGAGGTTCACGCCTGGAACAAGGGCTTCACCGTAAACCCCGCAAACAAGAAGTACGAGTCGATTGCGTCAGATATCGATCGCGCCATGAAGTTCATGGAAGCCTGTGGTGTTGACTCCACTGAGCTGAAGGCCACGGAGTTCTTCGTTTCTCACGAGGGTCTGCTGTTTGACTACGAGCGACCAATGACTCGAATCGACTCCCGAACCGGAAATCCTTACGTGACCTCAGGGCACTTCATTTGGATCGGTGAGCGCACCAGGCAGCTGGATGGCGCACACATGGATTACTTCTCCCGCGTTCGCAACCCGCTCGGCGTCAAGCTCGGCCCTACTTCAACTCGTGAAGACGTGCTGCGCTTGATTGACAAGCTGGACCCAACGCGCGAGCCGGGCAGACTGACCCTGATCAGCCGCATGGGTGCAGGCAAGATCCGCGATGAGCTTCCAAAGCTCATCGAGGCGGCCAAGGAGTCGGGAGCCACTCCGCTTTGGATCACCGATCCAATGCACGGCAATGGCATCACTACCAAAAATGGCTACAAGTCCCGTCGCTTTGACGACGTTATGGACGAGGTTATGGGCTTCTTTGAGGTTCATCGTGCGCTTGGTACTCACCCAGGTGGCCTGCACGTTGAGCTAACGGGAGACGATGTTGCAGAGTGCTTGGGTGGCTCAGAGATGATCGACGAGAGCACACTTGCCGAGCGCTACGAATCCGTTTGCGACCCGCGACTTAACCACATGCAGTCACTTGAACTAGCATTTCTAGTGGCTGAGCAGCTGGTTCAGACCGCAAGGAGATAACAGGTGATTGAGGGCGTTGACCACTGGTTGAGCATCGATGAGGTTTCAGACCAACTCGGCATCTCATCGGCAAAGGTTAGAAGGCTAATCGAGGAGCACGTTTTGTTCTCGGTTCGCGTCGACAAGCAGCCCATGATCCCAGCACATTTGATCCACGAGGGCGAGCCGCTATCGAGCATCCGAGGAACCATGTTGATGCTGATCGACATGGAGTTTTCGGAAGAAGAAGCGATTCAGTGGCTTTACACCGAGAACGACTACCTCGGCTGCACTCCAATTAGTGCGCTATTGCAGGGACACAAGGCTCCTGTCAGAAGAGCCGCTCAGAGCCTGGGCTAAACCCGATTACTTGGCGCGGTTGATAACTGCGTCGGCAAGCTTGGCTAGCATCTCGCGCGACTCATCCGAGACATCCATAACGCTCAGAGCCTGAACTGCTTGCTCGGAATACTCCGCAATCATTCGCTCTGTTCGCTCCAGCGAGCCAGAATCAATGATTGCGTTTCGCATGAACTCAAGCTGCTCTGAGTCAATCTCTCCGGAAACCAAGAGTTCTTCGAAGATCTTGGCCACCGACTGGGGGAGTGCTTCCAGGGTTAGCCCGGTCAGTACCGTTCGCTTACCCTCTCGGAGGTCATCGCCAGCTGGCTTTCCAGTTATTGCTGGGTCTCCGAAGACTCCCAGGATGTCATCCCGAAGCTGGAAGGCCAGTCCTAGTGGAATTCCGAAGGCACTCAGGCCAGCGAGCTGAGATTGGTTCGCTCCGCTGAATGAGGCGCCGATCAAGAGTGGGGCCTCTAGGGAGTACTTCGCTGTCTTGTAGAGCATGACTCGGTTTGCTCTGGCAACCGCTTCAGATCGTTGGCGTAGCGGAGCAGCATTCTCCTCCAGCACGTCCAAGTACTGCCCAGCCATTACCTCAAAGCGCATCTTTCCGAATTCGATTCGGCAGGCGGCCTCGGTCTTTGCATCAGCTGCGCGAAGCAGGGCTTCGCCAAAGAGCTCTGATGACCAGGAGAGCATCATGTCTCCAACCAAGACCGAACCCGCAACTCCGAAGCGCTCAGCGCTGCCGGCAAAGCCCTTGTGTTGGTGAAGTTCTTCGAAACGCTTGTGAATGGCGGGCTGGCCGCGACGAGTGTCGCTCTGATCCAGTAGGTCATCGTGAACCAAGGCTGCCGCGTGGAACATCTCCAGGGCTGCAGAGATGCTCACAATCGGATCCGAAAGGCTCAGTTCAGAGCCGGCACCCTGGTAGCCACGAAAGGACCAGAAGCAAAACAACGCCCTGAAGCGCTTTCCGCCTGAAAGCAGAGACTGGGTGAAATCGATGATTGGCTCGAGCTCGGGATCTATCCCCCTGAGCTCTGTGCGCTTGAGCTCACAGAAGTCATCGAGCTTCTGTTGGACCAGCTTTAGCAGTAAATCTTGAGGCACGCGGGATAGCTTATTCCTTATTCGCTGTTTACTATTAGGAACAGAAACGAGGTCGACGTGGCTTTATCCGAGCGAGAGCAGAAACTGCTAGAGGAAATGGAGCGCAATCTGCGCGAAGATTCCCAGTTCGCCAGCCGTGTCAGTGAGGTTGGCTCAAGCAATCAGTCCTCCGGGAAGCTGGTTGGGGGAGTACTGCTACTACTAGTGGGCATCGGCCTGCTAATTCTGGCCGTCATTTTGCAGGTCGCGTTTTTCGGCGTAGCTGCATTCCTAGTCATGCTCATGGGCCTTGTAATTGCAAGCGCGAACTTCTCTCTGCCAAAAATGCCAGAGATCCAAAAGTCTCAAAACCCAAACCGATACGAAGATCGCTGGAACCAGCGATTCAATAACAACGAATAAGCAAGACTTCCTAATCAAACCCGGTCCAATGGACCGGGTTTTTTCTTTACCCAATTGTGATGAAAGTGGAGCAAAACACGCAAAAAATGAACCAATGTGGATGAAAGTGGAGTAAAGTGGAGGAAAGCTCGGGGAAGGGGTCAGCACATGCTGCTAGGCACGCATACCCCGAAGTTGGACGAAAAGGGCCGCCTCTTCCTGCCCGCAAAGTTCCGTGACGAGCTCTCCGAGGGCGTTGTAATAACCCGTGGGCAAGAGCGTTGCCTCTATGTCTTCTCCGCCAAAGAGTTCGCTTCAATTCACGAAAAGCTCCGCCAGGCACCGGCTTCGGTAAAGGGTGCCCGCGACTACCTACGCGTTCTTCTATCTGGAGCTTCTGACGAAACCCCTGACAAGCAGGGTCGAGTTGTGCTTCCTGGACTGCTGCGTTCCTACGCCGGCCTTACTAAAGATTTGGTAATCATCGGAGTTGGCTCAAGGGCCGAGATCTGGGATGCCACCGCATGGAACGAGTACCTCGCTCAGAACGAGGAAAACTTCGCCAATCAGGTGGAGGAGGTGATTCCCGGTTTGTTCTAGCCCTGGTGTTTGGCCCCTGGCCGTCTCCGACTTACTTCCCCTAAGCCGGAACCTGTGAAAA
>CAZQHT010000020.1:0-16926 GCA_964593635.1 uncultured Aquiluna sp. | reverse complement strand
GGGGTTAGGCTGCCCGCCTCTACCCTCGGGTAGGTCGCTAGAGCCATGGAGCAATTCATGGCCGAGATAGATGATCGTCCACGACAGAACCCGGCGTAACGGCCGGCCCATCTAGTTATCTTTCGAAGGTGCGATTCGCAAGAACTGCCGCGCCAATAATGCCGGCGGCATTCTTGGTTTCGGCAGGAACAATCTTGGTTTTCAGGTTCAACAGCGGTAGGAACTTGGAATGACTCTTTGACACACCACCGCCCACGATGATCAAATCCGGGACAAGTAGCGACTCAAGCGCTGAGTAATACTTCTGAAGTCGCTCGGCCCACTGCGAGAAGTTCAGGTTCTCCCTCTCCATGGCCGCAAACGAGGCCTTGGATTCGTAGTCAACTCCGTCAATCTGGATGTGCCCAAGCTCGGCGTTTGGGATCAGCTTGCCGTTATAGAAAAGCGCTGTTCCAATACCTGTTCCCAGCGTTGTCATGATCACCAATCCCTTGGTGTCCTTACCCGCTCCAAAATTCACCTCAGCAACGCCGGCCGCATCTGCGTCATTGATTACGTGTACCTGGCGACCTAAAGTGCGTGAGAAGAGCTTGTCGGCATCGAGACCAATCCAGCGCTTCGAAACATTTGCGGCCGACTGAGTAAAGCCATGCTTCACAACTGCGGGAAAGCAAATGCCAACGCTTCTTTTGCTGTTGGGGTCAAGGGTTGACACTAAATCGAGACAGGCCTGAGCAATTTCTTCGGGCTCTCCGCCCTCAGGCGTTTCAACCCTTATCCGGTCAGAGGTGAGGTCGCCCTTTCTGGTGTCGACCATGGCGGCCTTAATGCCCGTGCCTCCAATGTCGATCCCAAGCGATCTACGCTTCATCTTGCCTCCGTGAGAATCTCAGGTCCGTCTTCAGTGATCAGGATGGTGTGCTCGAACTGGGCCGTGAACTTCTTATCCTTGGTCGTCACAGTCCAACCGTCTTCCCACATATCCCAATCAGCCGAGCCGAGGGTCAGCATAGGCTCAACTGTAAAGACCATGCCGGGTTCAATGACCGTGTCGTAGTCAGGGTCGTCATAGTGGGGGATTATGAGTCCGGTATGGAAGCTGGTACCTACACCGTGACCAGTGAATTCCCGAACCACTCCATAACCGAATCGCTTTGCGTAGGCCTCAATGGCTCTACCGACAATGTTGACCTGCCTACCAGGAAGAGCCGCTCTGATGCCACGCATCATCGCTTCTTTGGTGCGCTCGACCAACAGCTGAAGCTCCTCAGGGGCGTTGCCAACCAACACTGTCCCATTGGTATCCCCATGCACCCCGTCCACAAAGGCTGAGATGTCGATGTTGACCAGATCCCCATCCTGCAAAACGGTGTCGTCCGGGATTCCGTGACAAATAACTTCATTCAAGGACGAGCAAAGCGACTTCGGAAAACCGCGATAGCCAAGAGTTGATGGGTATGCGCCTTTAGAAATCAAGAAGTCGTGCCCTATTTGATCAAGCTCGTCTGTCGTTACTCCAGGCTTGGCGCTAGATAGAACTAACTCGAGAGCCTGAGCTGCAATCTGAGACGCCAAGCGGATGCGCTCAACCGTCTCCTGGTCATACTTATCGCCACCAACATGCGGTGCGGGGGATTGCCTACCGACATACTCGGGCCTAGGGATGTGCCCTGGTACGGGTCTTTGCGGAGAGATTCTGCCAGGAAGCAGACTCCCGTTTGGTGCTTTGGGCATCTGGCAAGTCTATTTTCCTTTGCTGGATAGACTCGCTTACATGGACGAGTCGCCAAAGTATTGGTTCAACACCAAGACCTCACAGGTAGAGCAGGGGTATAAATCGCTTGCCCTAAATCGCATTGGACCCTTTGAAACCCGCGAAGAGGCCTCCAGGGCACTTGAGATTCTGGCTGCTCGGGCCCAGCAGATGCGTGAGCAGGAAGAAGCGGAGGACTAGATAAAGTCCCGCTCAGGCTCAGGAAATGAGCCCGTAGCTACCTCGTGACGATACTGGGAAGCCGCAGAAGACAGAATCGTTCTCAGCTCAGCGAACTTCTTGGCAAATGAAGGTGACTTCTCACCAAGCCCCGCCATGTCGGTCCAAACCAGTATCTGCCCGTCGCAATCGCCTCCAGCACCAATGCCAATGGTCGGAACTCTGAGTTGAGAGGTTATCCGCGCGGCGAGTGCGGCAGGAACCATCTCAAGAACGATTGCAAAGACACCGGCTTCTTCAAGCTTGAGGCATTCCTCTATGAGCTGTTCTGCGGAATCGCCGCGGCCCTGAACCTTGAAGCCGGAAAGCTGATTGACGGATTGCGGAGTGAACCCGACGTGACCCATAACCGGGATCCCAGCTCCGGTGAGCTTGCTGACCTGTGAGTATCTCGGGCCCTCTAGTTTTACGGCGTCGGCTCCAGAGCCCTTCATCAGCTTGATGCTTGATTCAAGAGCCTGCTCATCGCTGATTTCATAGGAGCCGAAGGGTAGATCAATGACCACAAGTGCCAATTTGGTGGAAGAGGCTACCGCTCTACCAAACGGAATCATTTCCTCGAGCGTCACGGGCAGAGTGGTGCTGTGACCAAGCACAACATTGCCGGCGGAATCACCAACTAATAGAACCTCAATGCCTGCCTCGTCAAATATCTGGGCGGTCAGTGCGTCGTAACTAGTAAGTGCAGAGAATCTCTTTCCCTCAGCCTTCAGCTTTGCAAGGGTTCCGGTTCTAATCTTCATGATTGTTCGAATCTAGTGGTTAGCGGCACCCTACGACCGCGACCGAAGGCAACTTCACTCACCTTCGTTCCGATTGCACCCTGAGACCTCTTCCACTCTGCTCTCTGCACGAGCTTGTCTATCTCTTGCACAAGCTCTGCTGCGAATCCAGAATTCACTACCTCCTGGATGGTTTTCCCCTCCTCAATCAGCAGCTTCAGAACTGCATCGAGGGATTCGTAGTCCGGCAGCGAGTCTTGATCGAGCTGCCCGGGGCGAAGCTCGGCTGATGGAGCTTTCTCGATTGACTCCGATGGAATCACTTCCCTACCTGAACGCTGGTTGAAGTAGCGAGCCATTCGCCAGACATCAGTCTTGAATAGGTCCTTGATGGGTGCAAAGCCTCCGGCAGAGTCACCATAGATCGTGCTGTAACCAACGGCCAGCTCGGATTTGTTTCCGGTTGTCAGCAGCAAATAGCCTTCGGCATTTGAGATACCCATGAGCACAACTGCACGAATCCGAGCCTGAACATTCTCACCAGCTAGGCCAGGGAGTTCAATCATCGACTCAAAAGCGGTGTGAGCGGGGTCAATTGGGACAACGCGGTAGGCGATACCTAAGTTTCTCGCAAGCTTTTCTGCATCTGCCAAAGAATGGTCGGAGGAATACCTGGAGGGTAGCGCCACTCCCAAGACGTTCTCAGGTCCCACCGCGGCAACTGCCAAGGCAGCGCTCAGTGCCGAGTCGATACCTCCGGATAGTCCGAGGATTACCTTTGGTTGCCTTGTCTTTCTGAGGTAGTCCCGAAGGCCGGTCACCAAGGCCTGCCACAGCCGCTCGTCTTCGCCGGATTGGTCGATTACACCCCGCACAAATTCGACTAAGCCAGCATCCGAACCTGCCTCAAATAGAAGCGCGCCGTCACGGTCGAGCACAAAGCTGTGGCCATCAAAAACAAGTTCATCCTGGCCACCCGACAGATTCGCGTATGCGACAAACATTCCTTTGCCAAAAGCGGCAGCGGCCTTTCTGCGCTGAAGATTCTTCCCTTGGGTGAATGGTGATCCATTCGGCACCACGAGCAAGTCAACACCCAGTGCAGCCAGTCGCTGGGATTGTTCCATTGAGCCCCAAATGTCCTCGCATATCGCTACGCCAACTTTGTGGCCGGATACCTCAAAAACCAGCTCAGAAGTGCCTGGGACGAAGTTTCGCCAGTCATCAAAGACGTCGTAGTTAGGAAGTAGCTGCTTGTCGTAACGACCAATTACTGACCCATCGGCGATTACTGAGGCAGAGTTGTGCGCAATCGCCATGGAAACCTGGTTTCGCGGACCCTGCGAGGTTGCCAAGGCAATATGTCCAATAACCGAGGTCAAGCCGCTGAGGGTGGAGGAGTGCTTGACGATCTCATCCAGCGCCAGTTGACTCTGCGCAACCAGGTCGGCACGGTAGCTAAAGTCACCCATTGGATAACCCGAAAGAGCCAGCTCTCCAAAGACCAGTAGTTCAACCCCTGAATTGTGGGCCTTGGACATCAGCTCACAGATTTCTCGCCCGTTATTTGCAAAGTCCCCAACCACTGGGTTGGTCTGGGCGAAAGCAAGCTTTATGTTCAGCACAAGCACTAGCCTATTAGCAGGCAGGAAAGGGCAGCATGGATAAGCAGCAGGAGTTCGTACTTCGCACTATCGAAGAGCGTGGCGTTAAGTTCATTCGGCTTTGGTTTACCGATGTGGCAGGCACCCTAAAGTCAGTAGCGGTTGCCCCGGCTGAGATCGAAGGAGCTTTTGCGGAAGGCATCGGCTTCGATGGTTCGGCAATCGAGGGCCTAGCTCGAACCTCAGAAGCTGACATGCTGGCGAAGCCAGATCCCTCCACCTTCCAGATCCTCCCTTGGCGAGGCACAGTTGACCCTGCCGCCAGAATGTTTTGCGACATCGCTACCCCAGACGGTAAGCCGGCACTGGCAGATCCAAGAAACGTATTGCGCAGAGCGCTTGATAAGGCTGCCCGCATGGGATTTGCCTTCTATGTGCACCCCGAGATTGAGTTTTACCTTCTTAAAAGCCCAGAGCTTGGGCCAGAAGGTCTTCCGGTCCCTGTTGATACCGCCGGATACTTCGACAATGTCCCAGGTGGAACAGCGCATGACTTTAGGCGTCGTGCAGTAACCATGCTTGAGCAACTTGGCATTTCAGTCGAGTTCTCTCACCACGAGGGCGGCCCAGGTCAAAATGAAATTGACCTTCGCTATGCGGACGCGCTCTCCATGGCAGACAACATCATGACTTTCCGCACGGTTGTGAAAGAGGTGGCCATCGAACAGGGTGTCTACGCAACCTTCATGCCAAAGCCATTTACCAACCACCCGGGCAGCGGAATGCACACGCACTTCTCGCTATTTGAGGGAGATAAGAATGCCTTCTTCGACCCAGCAGCTCCTTATCACTTGAGCAATGTAGCCCGCCAGTTCATGGCCGGCATCCTTCGGCACGCACCTGAGTTGACCCTAGTGACTAACCAGTACGTCAACTCCTACAAGCGACTTTGGGGCGGCGGGGAAGCTCCTAGCTTTGTTAGCTGGGGGCACAACAACCGCAGCGCGCTTATCAGGGTGCCGCTACACAAGCCCGAGAAGGCCAATTCAACCCGCATTGAGTATCGCGCTATGGACTCAGCTGCTAACCCGTACCTTGCCTACGCACTTCTTTTGGCTGCTGGTTTGAAAGGTATCGAGGAGGGCTACGAGCTGCCTCCCGAGACAGAGGATGATGTCTGGTCACTGAGCGATCTAGAGCGCCGTGCGATGGGTATCGATTCGCTTCCGCAATCACTTGACCATGCCATCAAGAAGCTAGAAGAGTCAGAGCTTGCAGCAGAGGTTCTGGGGGAGAGCGTATTCAGTTACGTTCTTGCCAATAAGCGCCGAGAGTGGGCTCACTACAGGTCTCAGGTGACTCCGTTTGAGATCGAACAGAATCTCCGCACTCTGTAAATGACAGCGGCTGGTTCGAGGTCGCTTAGCGAGCTCGCGCGCCTTGGCTTTGAGTCGCTCTCAGAGTCAGTACCAAAACTCATCGAGCTAGCCGAACTTTGCAACCTCTCACAGCAAGCTCTCTTGGACGCTCTGTCTGAGAGTGCATCACCGGATCGTGCTCTAGAAGCCGCCCTGGATCTGGCAAGGACTAGGCCAGATGAAATCAAGACACTTGCAAGCGATCCGAAGAGGCTTCTTCGATACTCAAAGATCTGCGGAGCAAGTGATGGTTTGACTGCCTTCTTGCAGCGCTGGCCCAAGGCACTGGATGTCTTCCATAGAACAGTCGCACTTCCAGAGACCTCAGAGCTTCTCAAGCTCAAGGGCCAGACAGTAGGGGAGCTTCGACTGAGCTATCGGACACAGCTACTCAGAATTGCGGACTTCGATCTCGCGCAGTCTGGCTTTGGCCACCTCTCAAAGGTGGCGGCAGCCCTCTCAGATCTTGCCGCAGGAGCTATTGAACTGGCTCTCTCGATCGCGCGCACACAACTCATTAGCGAAGGAAGACACTCCAAGGAGAGCGTCGAGTCGACAAAACTTGCGGTCATCGCAATGGGTAAGTGTGGAGCACGCGAGCTCAATTACCTGAGCGACGTAGATGTAATTTATGTCGCAAGCGGCGAAGCAGATGATTACCTGGAGGTAGCGACCAAGCTCGCAGCCAAACTTGCCAAGATAATCGACGAGCCAGACACGGAGCCAGGTCTCTGGCAGGTTGATCCGAATCTTCGACCAGAGGGTAAACAAGGGGCGCTGGTGCGATCGCTGGATGCACACCTGACCTACTACCAGCGCTGGGCTGAGAGCTGGGAATTCCAGGCTTTGCTAAAGGCAAGGTTCGTGGCAGGGGATGCAGATCTCGGAACCGCATACATCGAGGCGATCAAGCCACTGATATGGAGCAAGCCTGACAGGTCGGCAATTGTAGAGTCGGCTCGCCACCTACGAAAAAGAGTTCTTGACCAAATCCCTAACTCAGAGCGTGAGCTCGAGATCAAGCTTGGCCGGGGTGGTCTAAGGGATGTTGAGTTCACCGCCCAGCTCATGCAATTGGTTCACGGACCAAGTGACTCGTCATTACACGTGATGAGTACGTTTGACGCTCTTGATGCACTCGCTGCCGCTGGGCTGCTCTCAAGAGTTGACAGAGATGTCTTTGCTGCGAGCTACCAATTCCTGAGATCGCTCGAGCATCGAGTCCAGCTAGCAAAACTGCGTCGCACTCATTTGTTGCCAACTGATTCTTCTGAGCTTCGCCGGGTGGCAAGGGGATTGGGGCTTACCTCGGAGGAGCTTTTAGTTCAGTGGCAGAGCACAAAGGCACAGGTTGCTCGCCTACATGATTCGGTCTTCTACAGGCCTCTGCTGCAAGCGACCGCAGCCCTCGAGCCGGGAGAGGTTGCTCTCTCCGATGCCGAGGTAGTGGCCAGACTTCAAGCCCTGGGGTTCACAGACCCGGCAGGCGCATCACGGCACATTTCTGCGCTGACCAGTGGTGTTTCCAGAAGAGCAACTATCCAACGAACACTGCTTCCGGTTCTAATCCGGTGGATGGCCGAAGGAACAAATCCTGACAGGGCCCTACTGAGCTTCCGAAGGCTATCCGAGTCCCTGGGGGAGACACACTGGTTCCTGGGGATGCTTAGGGATAGCTCGGGGGCAGCAGAGCGGCTGATGAAGGTGCTTTCCTCATCGGCTCTTGTTTCGAGGCTATTGGAAAGCATTCCGGATTCGAGCGAGTGGTTTGGCGATGAAGCAGCGCTTCAACCATTGAGTGCAGAGGTAATTGAGCAAGAGATGATGGCCATCGTTGAGAGGCGCAACGGCGCTGAGGATGAGCTGCTCAGAAACATCAGAAGGCGTGAGTACTTGCGCGTCGCTATCGGCGCAGTTCTGGGAGCTCTGTCACTTGAAGACATTTCCGCCGGGCTGACTTCAATAACTGAGGCCTACCTCCGTTCAATGCTGGCACTGGCCAAGCAAAATCTCGATCTAGAGCTCGATTTCTGCATCATCGCGATGGGGAGGCTGGGTGGCTCAGAGCTTGGTTTTGGCTCCGATGCGGACGCAATGCTGCTTTTTGAATCAGCGCACGAGAATGCCCAGGCAGATGCGGACAAGCTTGCCTCGGAGCTTCTAGTACTGGTGAAGGATTCGCTTCTTGAGTTCGATCTTGATCTGGGGCTAAGGCCCGAGGGAAAGAACGGGCCACGAATTCGCTCACTAAACGGCTACGCCGGGTACTACGAGAACTGGGCCGACACCTGGGAGTTTCAAGCACTCCTTAGAGCAAGACCGATTAGTGGCTCCAGTCAGCTTCAGGAAAGCTTCCTAGAGCTCATCGATCCCTTGCGCTATCCAGCGGAACTGAAGCCATCGGCTTTGACTGAAATAAGGCGAATCAAAGCGAGAGTGGAATCGGAGCGACTTCCACAAGGAGCAGACCCTGCCAGACACCTAAAGCTAGGCAGGGGTTCGCTCAGTGATGTCGAGTGGGTGGCACAGCTCTACCAGCTCCAGTTCGCACACGAGCACCCTGGTCTTAGAACCACTCAGACTTTGGCAGCATTGCATGAAATGGGCCGAGTTGGGGTGGCGGATGCAGCTTCAGTTGAGGAGCTGATTCAAGCCTGGCTGTTGGCAGCCAGGTGCCGAAGTGCTTTGGTCTTGGCGGTCGACAAGCTGCTGGACACACTTCCATCAGATCGAAAGATTCTTGAGTCGGTCGCCCGGATTCTTGAATACTCACCGGGCCAGGCAGGACAGCTTGAGGAGCATTACCTCAGCACGACCAGACGGTCTAGGGCCGCTTACGAGCGACTCTTTCTTGGGTAAAGGAAAAGGGGCAGAACTCAATGAGTTCCACCCCTTCTACCTCTAAAGACTAAACGCCGTAGTAGAGCTCAAACTCGTAAGGGTGAGGGCGCTGAGCCATTGGCTTCAGCTCCTTCTCACGCTTGTAGTCGATCCAGGTCTCGATTAGGTCCTTTGTGAAGACATTGCCTTCCATTAGGTAATCGTGGTCGTTCTCTAGTGCGTTCAGAACCGATCCCAAGTCTCCAGGAACCTGAGGAATCAGCTTCGCCTCTTCGGCTGGCAACTCGTATAGGTCCTTGTCAACAGGGGCGTGAGGCTCGATACGGTTCTTGATTCCGTCCAGACCTGCCATGAGCATTGCGGCAAACGCTAGGTATGGGTTACCAGATGCGTCAGGGGCACGGAACTCGATGCGCTTTGCCTTTGGATTGGTTCCAGTCATTGGGATACGGATCGCAGCTGAGCGGTTTCCGGCCGAGTAGACCAGGTTCACAGGAGCCTCGAAGCCAGGAATCAAGCGACGGTAGGAGTTCACGGTTGGGTTGGTGAATGCAAGCAGTGAGGGAGCGTGCTTCAGCAGACCACCGATGTACCAACGAGCTAGGTCAGAAAGTCCACCGTAGCCAGCCTCGTCGTAGAACAATGGCTTGCCATCCTTCCAAAGCGACTGGTGAACGTGCATTCCAGAGCCGTTGTCACCAAACAGTGGCTTTGGCATGAAGGTTGCGGTCTTTCCATACTGGTGAGCAACGTTCTTGATGATGTACTTGAACTTCAGCACATCGTCTGCAGACTTCACCAGGGTGTCAAAGCGGTAGTTGATCTCGCACTGACCGGCAGTTCCAACCTCGTGGTGGCTTCGCTCAACATCTAGTCCTGCAGCCTCAAGCTCTAGAACCATTGCATCGCGAATGTCAGCCAAGTGATCTACTGGTGAGACTGGGAAGTAGCCGCCCTTGAATGGGGTCTTGTTTCCCAAGTTGCCGCCATCCTCGTTGCGAGCTGAGTTCCAAGCGCCCTCAACCGAGTCAACGATGTGGAAAGCGGTGTTGGACTTAGTCTCGTAGCGGACCTCATCAAAGATGAAGAACTCAGCCTCAGGAGCGAAGAAAGCAGTGTCTGCGATTCCTGTGGAGGCGAGGTAACGCTCCGCCTTGTGCGCGACCTGACGTGGGTCGCGGTGGTAAAGCTCACCGTTGCGTGGGTTGTAGATGTCAAAGCTGACGATAAGTGTCTTCTCAATGCGGAACGGGTCGATGTATGCGGTGGTGACATCTGGGATCAACTGCATGTCTGACTCGTGAATAGATGCAAAACCACGGATAGAGGAGGCATCGAAAAGCTGACCGTTTGCGAAGAAGTCCTCGTTGATCTGAGAGACCGGAAGATTGAAGTGCTGCTGAACACCTGGTAGATCAGTGAAGCGGACGTCTAGAAACTTAACGTCGTTGGCTTTGATGTAGGCCAGGACCTCTGAGGCTGTCTTGAACATCGGATGTACCCTCTCTTGGATTTGCTAAGCGAGTTCCTTTTGGAATTAAGAGAAAACTAGCTGGGAAATGTTTCGGAAATGTTAAGCCTTGCGCTTGGGTGCGCGGACTTTCATTGGGTCGATTCCCTTTGGAATAGGCAAAGCAGAACCTGTGCCAAGTGATGAAAGTCTGTTTGCAACAGCAGAAACTTCTCCGCGTGTCATTGTCTTCTTCAGTTTGTAAACAGTCTTCAGCAGGGCGTGCAACCTAACACCAGAGTCGTCAACCGCCAAAGTCAACTTGTGGGTCGTTACTCCAGGGGCAACTCGCTGAATCTTGCGAGCTTCATCGTCAAGCATCTGAGAGAGCCTTACACCTTGACCCTCACCAATGAGAACAACACCAGCTGGACCAACCATTCTGTAAATGGCGTCCTTGCTCTTTGGGTTGATTGCAACCGGCATTGGTGTTGCGCGCCATGAACGCTTAATCTGGCTGTCCAGAACTGCTCCTGCGGCCCCTGGCTGTCCCTCAATACGCATGTAGGCATTACGCTCCGCACGCTTGGACATGATGATCATCGCGACCAATAAACCAGTGGTAACTCCGGTGAGTGCCCAGAGCGCAATGCCCCAAAAACTTCCAGGGTTGAGCAAGAAGCCAAGTAGAAGGCCAACACCAACCGCAATCAAGAAACCAAGTAGCGCCATCCAGGCGCTCGAAGGATCCGACTTGGCGGTTATTCGGTAGACGCGAAGCAACTGCCTGAAGCGTCCCGGACCTTTTTTCTTTTTCTCTTTAGCCATGGGCCTAAGTTTAGTTATGCAACCGCTGTGGCCTGGCTGAATTCAAGCTTGTCGGCAAGATGCTTCAGCTCGGTAGGGATATCGCGTCCCTTGGCAATCATCGACTTCGCCCACAGCCTGCCAGCTCGATAGCTGGAGCGCACTAAAGGACCAGACAGAACACCTAGGTAACCCATTGCTTCGGCCTCTTTAGCTAGCGAAACAAACTCCTCAGGCTTTACCCAGCGCTCAACGGGGTGGTGCCTCGGAGACGGGCGAAGGTACTGAGTGATGGTGATGATGTCGGTACCAGCGTCATAAAGATCCCGAAGCGCCTGCAGTACCTCATCGATCTCCTCGCCCATACCAAGAATTAGGTTCGACTTGGTAACCATTCCGGCATTACGAGCCTGGGTGAGAACATCTAGCGAGCGCTCATAGGTAAATGCTGGTCTGATGCGCTTGAAGATCCTTGGAACGGTTTCGACGTTGTGAGCGAAAACCTCAGGCTTCGCGTCGAAGACCTTCTGCAAAAGCTCCGGCTTCCCGGAGAAGTCAGGAACCAGAATCTCAACGCCCGTGCCAGGTGATTGCTTGTGAATCTGACGAATAGTCTCAGCGTAAAGCCAGGCGCCCTCATCAGGTAGGTCATCGCGTGCCACCCCGGTAACAGTTGCGTAGCGCAGGTCCATCTCCTTCACGGAGCTTCCTACCCTGCGAGGTTCATCAGCATCGAAGGCTGCAGGCTTGCCTGTATCGATCTGGCAAAAGTCACACCTTCTAGTGCATTGAGATCCACCAATAAGGAAGGTGGCTTCACGGTCTTCCCAGCATTCGAAAATGTTCGGGCAACCCGCTTCCTGACAAACAGTGTGCAGGCCCTGCTCTTTCACAAGGGAGTGAAGCTGGCGATACTCAGGACCCATCTTTGCAGTGGTCTTTATCCACTCCGGCTTGCGCTCGATTGGAGTCTGCGCATTGCGCACCTCAAGCCTCAAAAGCTTGCGTTCAGGCTTTTCTTCCAATTGGTATTTCTCCCATGTGCTTTGTAATAAGGGTAACTGCATCCGCAGGTGTGATGAGGCGCCCAGTCAAGATTGAAAGGGTTGTGTTGGTAGCATCCGAAATTCCGCAGGCGACAATGTGCTCGTATGCATCCAATAGGTTCGAGCAGTTCAGCGCGAACCCGTGCATTGTTACCTTCTCTGCAACACGGATCCCAATTGCGGCAACCTTTTGCGTTCCGAGCGGGGTCTCAACCCACACACCAGTTCGCCCCTGGACTCGGATACCAGTTACACCAAACTCAGCAATTGCATCAATGAGGACTTGCTCCAGATAGCGAACATACCCAACCACATCAATTGGCTGGGGGAGATGCATGATGGGGTAACCGATCAGCTGGCCAGGACCATGCCAAGTGATTTTTCCGCCGCGGTCGGTCTCAACGAATTCTGAACCGTCATCGGGAAGCTCGTGCGTTTCAGTTCGCTTCCCTGCGGTATAGACGGACGAATGCTCAAGGAGCAAAACGGTGTTCTCTCGAACCCCATCGACAACTTCACGGTGAACAGTTCGCTGAAGCTCTAAACCAGTCTGGTAGCCCACGTAGTCGGGGGCTAGTCCGACAATCTCGAATCTAGGCATTGGCGGACCCACTAGTTCTCCACAGCGAAGACTCTGAAACGGCGCTAGCGAAACCGAAGCAGGCATCATTGGCAGATGACACTTCGGACCCTTCGCTTTGGCACCAGAATCCTGGTGCTGATTGGCAATCCTTCAGAACTAAAGGCCAGAGCCAGTAAGACCGTTAGGGGGAGTTACGCGCTTTACCTAGATACCGAGGTTTGACTCGAACTGTGCAGCCTCTAGCCTCGACTTCATGTCTGTCAAGAAGCGTGAGGCGTCAGCACCGTCGATAGTCCTGTGGTCGTAGGACAGAGCTAGATAGACCAAAGACCTAACTGCAATTGAGTCATTGCCATCGGCATCAGTAACAACTGCAGGGCGCTTGGTGACGATTCCGGTGCCCAAGATTGCCGACTGAGGCAAGAACACAACCGGAGTGTCAAACAGCGCACCACGGCTACCAGTGTTGGTAAGCGTGAAGGTGCCACCTGACAGCTCATCAGGCTTCAGCTGGTTGTTGCGAGTGCGGTCTGCAAGGTCAGCAATCTGCTGGGCGATCTGAGCCAGGTTCAACGAACCTGCATCCCGAATCACGGGAGTCAATAGTCCGCGTTCAGTGTCAACAGCAAAGCTGATGTTCTCAGTCGGGTGGTAAACGATGCTGTCGCCATCGACTGAAGAGTTAATCTTCGGGTGTGCCTGAAGGGCTTCAGCTGCTGCAAGCGTGAAGAAAGGCATGAAGTTCAGCTTCACACCAGCCTTAGCGGTGAAGTCAGCCTGGACGCGCTTGCGAAGGTTTGCAATGCGGGTTACATCAACCTCAACAACCGTGGTGAGCTGAGCGGTTGATTGCATTGATGCCACTGCGCGCTCTGCCAAGACCTTGCGGAGCCTTGACATCGACTCGGTTGTTCCGCGCAGCGGTGATGCAGCAGCTGGAACGTGAGGCGCGGTGTGAGAAACAGCTGCTGGAGCAGAGGCTCCGAAAGCCAGGATGTCTTCCTTGCGAATCCTGCCGCCAACCCCTGTGCCTCTTACGGTTGCAAGGTTCACGCCTAGATCGTGAGCGAGCTTCCGAACAATTGGAGTGATGTAGTTGGGGTCACTGTCTACAACCGGAGAAGCCGGTGCTGCTTCAACTGGTGCAGCAGCTACAGGTGCGGCTGGGGCAACTGGAGCTGAAACAACCGGAGCTGAAACGACTGGAGCAGCGACAGGCGCTGCAACAACTGGGGGTGCCTCAACCACTGGGGCCTCGACTGGGGCTGCAGTAGCAGCTGGGACGGGCTCTGGCATAGCAGGAGCAGGAGCAGGAGCAGAAGTAGCCGCACCCTCGCCGATGATTGCAAGCACTGCGCCGACAGCAACGGTCTCGTCCTCCTGGACAAGGATTTGCTGGATTGTTCCTGCGAAGGGAGAAGGAATTTCGGTGTCGACCTTGTCAGTCGAGACCTCAACCAGCGCCTCGTCCACCGCGATGGTGTCGCCAACCTTCTTGAGCCAGCGAGTTACGGTGCCTTCGGTTACTGATTCACCCAGTGCTGGGAGTACTACTTCACTCATTGTCTTATCCTCCTGGAAATCTGTTTAGGCGTGCGCGTGAAGCGGCTTACCTGCTAGGGCAAGGTGGGCCTCACCAATGGCTTCGTTCATTGTTGGGTGAGCGTGAATCAAAGGTGCCACATCCTCTGGGTAGGCCTCCCAGTTCACGATTAGCTGAGCTTCGCCGACCTGCTCGCCAGCGCGGGAGCCAATCATGTGGAAACCAATAACTGGTCCATTGTTCTGGCGAATTAGCTTGATAACTCCAGCGGTTCCCAGAATCTGGCTCTTCCCATTTCCAGCAAGGTTGTACTCGTAGCTGGAGATGTTGTCCGCGCCGTACTTCTCAGCGGCCTGCGCTTCTGTAAGTCCAACAGAAGCGATCTCAGGCTCGCAGTAGGTAACGCGAGGAATGCCGTATTCATCGACCACGATTGGCTTCAGACCAGCAATCTCTTCGGCAACGAAGATGCCCTGCATGAAACCGCGGTGAGCAAGCTGAAGGCCAGGCACGATGTCACCGACTGCATAAACACCTGGAAGGTTTGTCTGGAGACGCTCGTTTGTTAGAACAAAGCCGCGGTCCATCTTCACGCCCTGCTCCTCGTAGCCAAAACCGGTCGCATTTGGAGCACGTCCGACGGCAACCAACAACAGATCAGCTGTCACAACGTCGCCATTCTCAAGCTCAACGCTGACACCAGAATCGTTCTGGGAGACGGTCTTGAACTTGTTGCCAAGCTTGAACTCAATGCCGCGCTTTCTGTATGCGCGCTCGAGGCCCTTAGACATGGCAGGGTCCTCGTTTGGAACCAAACGATCGAAGCCCTCAATGATTACGACCTCAGCTCCGAAGGAGCGCCAGATAGATGCGAACTCGACACCGATAACGCCGCCGCCCAAGATGGCAACCTTGTTTGGGATCCAGTCCATCTGAAGGGCCTGGTCTGAAGTGATCACTCGGCCCGAGATCTCAATACCCAAGGTCTTGACCATCGAACCGGTTGCGAGCACCACATTCTTACCGGTGTAGCTCTCAGTTCCTACGGTCACAGTCTTTGGTCCAGTGAGGTGGCCCTCGCCAGTGATAAAGCTGATGTTCTTGGAACCGACAAGTCCAGTTAGGCCCTTGTAAAGCTTGTCCACAATGGAGTCGCGGTACTTGTTCACCTGAGTCATGTCGATGCTCTGGAAGGTTGCGTTCACACCGAATTGAGCAGCCTCTTTAGTCACATCGGCTACCTCGGCAGAGTGCAGAAGGGCCTTGGTCGGGATGCAGCCCCTGTGGAGACAGGTTCCTCCAAGCTTGTCGCGCTCAATAAGAGCAACGTTCATTCCAAGCTGTGCGGCACGGAGGGCAGCTGCGTAGCCACCGCTTCCACTTCCGAGAATTACCAGGTCAAAGTCGTGATTAGCCATTGTGTTTTCTGCTCCAAAAATCGGCGAAACAGCTGAAGTCTACTACTGAGCCAGCCTCTGGGCGACTGCAATAAGTGAACGGATCATGACGCCCGAAGCACCCTTGGGAATCACTGAATAAGGCGCTCCGTCATTGTTTGCAGGGCCTGCGATGTCAAGGTGAGCCCAGGATTGGTCTTCTGGCACGAAGTCAGCAAGGAACTGGCCGCCAACGAGCATGCCACCAGCGCGGTTACCGATCTTTACGTTCGCAATGTCAGCGATCTCCGAGTCGAGAATCGTTCGCAATTCAACGGGAAGAGGCATGGGCCATAGGAGCTCTCCAGCGTCCTTAGCTCCGCTTAGGCAAAGCTCAACTGCATCACCGTGCCCCATAACCCCTGCGTAGCGGTTACCAAGAGCGATGGTCGCAGCACCGGTAAGGGTTGCGATGTCGATGATGTGGTCTGGCTTTAGCTCTGAAGCCAGGGTCAGTCCGTCCGCCAGAACAAGCCTGCCCTCGGCGTCGGTGTTGAGCACCTCAACGGTCTTGCCGTTTCTGATTGTGATGACATCGCCTGGTCTGGTTGCAGATCCTGATGGCATGTTTTCTGCCAGGCACATAAATCCGGTCACATCAATTTTTAGTCCAAGGCGAGCAACTCCAAGCACGACTGCCAGGACGCTTGCGCTTCCAGCCATGTCGTACTTCATACCAACCATGCCCTCCGCAGGCTTGAGTGAGAGGCCACCGGTATCAAATGTGATTCCCTTGCCTACAAGTGCGATGTGCTTGCCGCCACCACGGTAGCTGAGCTTGACCAAGCGGGGAGGCCTAACCGAGCCCTTGCCTACTGAAAGGATTCCGCCGCAACGCTCCTTCTCGAGGCGCGCTTCGTCCCAGATCTCAACCTCGATGGGCAAACCTGCTGCAGACTCCTTGGCAAATTTGGCGAGGGCCTCTGGGTAGATGTCATTGGCAGGCATGTTGATGACCTCGCGAATTGAGACAATCTGACTGCACACCGCCTCGAGACCTGAAAGATCAGATCCAACAAGCTCAGCTGGGACCACTACCTCAAACTGTGCCGGGGTTGGGTTGTCCTTGCGGTATCGGGTAGGAGTCTTCCCGCCCAACAACAGGCCTTCAACCAACTCGTGCAGCTCACTCAAATTTCTTACCGGCGCAACCACTGCGCAGTTTGAGTTCTCGCGTGCGATCGCAGCGCCGAACTCGCGAAGGTCAGTCTTGTCACCTACGCCAATGATTAGAAGTGCTCCCTGGCCAAGCGGTAACTTGGCTACGGTGCCAAGCTTTGGTTTTGCTCCATAGAGCTCAAGCTGGGCTGAGCTGGGGGAAAGTTCCTCGCTGGCGAGGACACCGCTGGTTGCGTAAGGAATTGCTACGAGGGCAGATGATGTTGAAGCTGCAAGAGAAATACGTGACATAGCGAGAAGTTTAGGTGGATTAGTATCAGGTTATGGCTCCGATTTATCGTGTCTTAGAACCCTCCGAGGACAT